>NC_001850.1 GCF_000008685.2 Borreliella burgdorferi B31
CCGGCAACATGAACTATAGCCTAAAAATCTAAAAGACTAACTTGAATTTTCTAAAAATCGTAAATTTTAACTCAAAAATCTAAACCTGCAAAATTTTAGATTTATTACAAAGAAGTCTATCATAAACTTCGTATAATCTTGTTTCAACTCTATCTAATCTGGCTTTAAATTCATTACCAAAGCAACTAAATCTTTAGTTTCAAATTCAAATACCACTCTTTTATCTAAATTATCTATTTTAAAAACCTTTAGCAATATCTCAGTTCTTTTTTTCTACCTCATTTTTTAGTTTAAAATTTTATTTTTTATTTTTTTTATTAACTTATTTATGATAAAAAATTTTATTATTTAGTAAATAATTATCATATCCTTTTATTAAAGAAGAAATATAATCTTCTCCTTTTTTTTTATTCTTTAATGCCTTAAAATCACCAAGCAAGGTGATAAAATCTTCCTTAGCTAATGAGTAAAGACTAGCTATAATAAAATTATTTTCATTTTCTTTTTCTTTAAAAAATTCATCTTCTTTATCTAGTTTCAGTATTTTATTAACTTTTTCTTTATCAAACTTAAAATATTCTAAGTAAAGTAAATATTTAAAGTTTTCGGGATCATTTTTGGCTATCAGTAAAGAAGTATTTTTTGCAAGATTTAAATATAAAGGATTACTTAAAATTTCTTTTTCTTCGGGTTGAGGCATTGGGCATTGATAAAGGCATGATTTTAGCACATTTGAATCAACAAATCTTCTTAACAAAAAGTCAAATACAAATGAGTTGAAAATAGATATAATAAATAATTTTTTATAAAGTGATATTGGTGTTTTCTCATCATTTATATATATTGAATTCACACAATAACAATTTCCAGGAGATAAAGTACTAATCATAGTTCTTTCATTTGTGTTGCTTGCAATTGCTCTATAAAATACTCTTTCGGTTTGATATTGGTTATCTTTAGTTAATACCTTTTCCAAATCCTCTTTATCTATCCATAGCAATTTAGAGCTTTCTTTTGCATCTTTATCTTCAAAAAATCTTGAATTAAATTGATGAATATTAGCTCCAGAATAAAGAAATATAAGATTTTTATTATTACATTCTTTTAATAAAGATTTACGATTCTTAATGCTTGGATCTAAGCCTTTTTTAAAATCAATATATCCTTCACCAAGAGCACTAAATTTGCTAAACATTTTATTAATAAGAGTAAATTCTTCATTGTCTTTGAATTCTATTATTGATTCTTGAATAGGAGATAGCTTCTTAATTTGATTTATATTTAATTCAATTCCTTTATAAGCATCGTCTTTACTATCTTTCAAATCCCTAGTTATTTCTTTTAAAATATTATCACTACTCTGAATCATGAATTTTGCTTTAAAGCTCGATGTAGATTCTTTAATATTACTAAGTTGAAATATTGCAAATTTAAAACTTGAATGCACATCTTTAAATCTTTTTTTGTTTTCAAATTGATAAATATAGTTAAGTTTATAGCGAGCAAATATATGTTTTCTTAGTATTCTAGAACTAGATTCATTCCAAATAGCTGAAGGAACTAAATAAGTTAAATTACCTTTTTCTTTTATTAATTTTAAATTAAATGTAACAAAGTATCTAAAAAGATTTGGGTCTCCACCACTAGTAAAGCATTTAAAATCAAATTTATAAATATTATTAATGGCAATTATACTATTTTTTTCTTCATTGTATTCAATACTCAAAGGATGATTATCTTTACTAAGTATTTCTTGTTTTATGATATTTTGTTCTTTTATGCCTAGTTTTCTGTAGTTAGGAATATGTTTTGAAAAAAACTCTGTTTCATTAAATTTAGTTTTCTCCCATGGAGGATTTCCAATTACAATATCAAATCCTTCTTGAATATCTGGAAATTCAATTCCATAGTGAAAAAATTTATAGTAGCTACTTAATTTTCTAATTTTTTCTATTTTTTCTTTATCTTCACTAGAAGTTTTATTGCCCAAAATATTTTCAATTAAACTAATTACAGACGCAATATCACTAAATTCCATATTTAAAGATTTATCAAAAGATAATGAATAAAGTTTAATTAAAGAAAATATTATTCTTAAATTATCTATATCTTTACTTTCTTCATATTCTTTGTATATCTTTTTAGATTTTTCTATATCTTCTTTAGTAGTATCATTAATACCTTTAATTTTTTGATAAATATCTTCTAAAATAGTTATAATTTCTTTAATTCTTTTTTTAAACAAAGAAAATCCACTTTCAAATTTCTTTTTTACAATATCAAAGAATTCATCTTTGGTATATCCTAGCAGGGCATTTCCTGCTTTTATATGATGTTCAATAAAGCTTAGTGGTGTTCCAAAAATAAAAGTATTAATCCACAAACTTAGCATAGTAATTTCAACTGAAATGGGATTAATATCAACACCATAAATACACTYCTTTAGTAACATCCTTTTAAGTACTAATTCTTTACTTATACTATCTTGAACATCATACTCTTCACTTTCTTCAATAATAACCCTATATTCTTCATCAAGTTCTTTTTTTACATCTTCAAATTTATCTAGCTCGTACCATACCTTTTCTGTTAAGTAATCTAGACAAGAAATTAAAAAATGCCCTGATCCACAAGAATTATCAATTATCTTTATATCTAAAGGGGATTTGGTTTTAAGCTGCTCTTCAATTGATGATATGACCATAAAATCAGTCAAGTCATCTGGAGTATAATATGCCCCACTTTTCTTTCTATCAAGTGATCTAGATGTAAGATAAATATTACCTTTAAGATATGTAGCAATTTTGTTTACTTTCTTATTTTCAAGCTCTTCTTCAGTACGAATAAGGTAAACTCCGTCTTCAATAATACGATGAACAGTGGTATCTGCAATTCTTAGGTCATATTCAAGTAGAGTTTCGTATAATTCTCCAAAACTTTTAGGATCTAACCTTGAATACTTTACAAATTTTTCATCTTTAATATTTTTTTCTTCAAAGAAAAGCATTTTAACTAGTATTTCTTCAATCTCGCTAATACTGAGCAAACCTTCATTATTTAAATATTTAACCTTATCTTCTGAAAATAACCCTCCATTAAATACAGGAAACTTTATTGCATCACTTCCTTTATCAAGTAAATTGAAAATTGTTATTATTTTTTTATATTCTAATTTCTTTTTTGTATTTTCATCATAAAAAAAATATCTAAAAGATATAGAAGATCTGTATAGCTTATTTTCTTGTAATATTTTCTTAAAAATGTCGTTATCTTCAATATATGCAATAAAAAATATTCTTAAAATAAAAATAATTGATTCTTCAAGAATGCTAGCTAAAATATGCTGAGTAATTTCTTTGCCTGATAATTTAAATTCTTTGTCATATATATTTTTTGCAATTTTAAATACTATAGAGTCGTCGGGTCTCTCATAAAGTATCTCTTTTAGAGTTTTTTGAATTATCTCTTTTTCTTTAGCTATTTGTTCTTTTTCAACCTCTATTACATTACTTGTCTTTAGATATCTTTCTTTTCTTATAAGGTAGATGAATAAAACAAACCATTCTTGTTCCTTATATTCTTCTTTTTCTTCAATTTTAGMAAAATTGAATTCAATATATCTTTTTTCTCCATAAAGTACTTTCGATTTGTCATATAATCTCCATACCTTTCCATTTGAAAGTATCCCATAATGTTTTTGATATTGATTTAGATATCTATATAGCTGATCTTCTGATTCTTTTAATTTATCTTTAGCATCAAAACTAAATGTTGGGCGCTTAACCTCTGCTATAATCAAGATATCTTCGATAGGAATAGGTTCATTATTTTTTTTAGCTTCTTTTAATTTATTATTAAAGGATGCTTTGTCTTTGTCGTTTTCAAAAAGCAGTATATCTACTCTAGACTCCACTCCTTCTATTTGACCGGCTTTTTGTTGTTCTACTGAATAATTTAGTTCTTCAAATATATACTTTAGCAAAGACTCTATATTTGCTTCTGTGGAATTATCATCTATTGAAAAAAGTTTATTTTTTATAAGAATAAAAAAGTCTTTTAGCTTATTAATATTTTCCTTTTTTATAAAGTCTTTTGATAATTGTTTATAAAGAGATATATTAGGATTATTTGTTTTTACGATATCATTAGTTTTCATTATCTATGCTTTTAAAAACCTTTTATATTATTTACAAATCTTTTCCATATATTATTAATATTAACAATATATTTTAAAAAAATTAAGTTTTTAATTAAAAACTTAATTTTTAGATAAATAGGTTGATAGAATAACTTTCAATGAATTCAACCACAACAAAAATCATATTCATTTATCACTAGAGTTTGCTCCCAATATACACCTTCTAAATTTATTAATAATCTAAAAAAAGTATCTTTAAGATTTATAAGAAAAAAATATTTTACTTATTTAGACAAGTATTACCGGAAGCCTTATTTGGTCTAGAAATTATTGTCTTCTCTTTACTAGAGATGATTCTATTGATATCATCAAAAAGTATATTCAAAAACAAAACAAATCTATTTATTGGCAAATTCATATCCACCAAAATTTCATAGAAATTATAGATGGAAAATTCTTTGTTATTTTTTGGCAAATTATTTAATAATATTAAAATTATTTGATTTTTATTATTAAATTGTAATATTATTATTTTGAATTAAAATTATATTTATTAGTCTAAATTTGTAAGGAGAATATTTTGAAAAACCCCAAATCAAATAAATCTAAGCTTAACATTATTACAGCAATATTAGCTTCAATTTACATATCATGTGCACCTATTGGAAAGGTCAATACAAAGCCAAATAGTGATACCAATCCAGAAAATAACCAAAATTAGAATTTAGAGAAGCTTTTCGTATAAATTTTTTATAATTTTCAGGATTATACTCACTGGCAACTATGTTCAATATTCCTCAAATGGCTATAATAAAGGAATATTGAAATTATAGGCTATGTAAGCTGCCGATGCACTTTCCATATCTATTATAATTGTATTTTCAAATTCTTCAAAAATATTTTAGATATATTGATTTTCATAATTAATAGATCAGTCTTCCAACAATTATTAACCCTAAATGTGATATTGTCCTGCCTATCTTGATTTAGAAGCCTTTATTGCAAATGTTTATTTGATATAAATTTTTTAGAATGTTCTGGAGCCTGTCCTATTTAATACTTAGAGGAATTTAAAAAACATATACAAAGCTAAAAATTATCTAAAAAGCAATTTTTCATACTACATGTTCCAGATGGTATAAAAATAAAAAATGATTTAAGGAACTATAAAGTTTATCTTTTAAAGTTCCTTAAATCCACAAAAGCTTTGCTATAAGCTCTGATATAAATTATAGAATATGGGGAAGGAAGTACCAATAGTTAAAATTATAGCTTTTAAGTCAACTAAAGGGGTTGAAGAAAAATATAAAGTTAAAAGCCCAAAGTTAATTTCTGAAGTATTGAATATTGATTTTTATCAATATAAAATTAGTATTGCTCTAATTAGGTAAAGGGGCTTCAAGAAAGCCCGGGCGCATTAATTCATATAATTTTTAGGGGTTTAAATGACTATTTAAAAAAGCATTTGTTAAATTTCTCTACAAGGAAAGCAAATATAATTATATACTTGCGCATCTTACTATACAAGATAAACAAAATAATAGGGATAAAACCTATAAAATTGCATTGGGTCTAAAATTATTTCATTATGGTTGTTAGCCCGGATGTTTAAAGTTTTTTGAGATTTTTAAATATCATTAAAAGCTTGGAATTTTTTGTAATGAGCTGTAATGATATTTTTACTAAAAAAGGGACACTTTCTAATCTAAAATTGAGTGCGGTTGAACGTTGTATTTTAGATGACATGGAAATAGTGATAATGAATTAAAAAATAATTTATTTGAAAGTTATGATGAAAAAACTTGGACGAGTTTTTTATGAGCTTGGGATCTAACCTTTTTTATACAATTTTTTAGCTTGTATTTGTAATATTACAACTTTTTAAACTCTTCTTACATAATTTCAATTTATTAATTGAAATTATGYTCATACATATTATATAAATCTTAAAAGTTTCTAAATCTAATACTGAATATTACGATTTATTTTTAGTTATCATATAATTTTAAAAAAAAAATATTATATTCAACCTTATTAACTTCTTTATTTAAAATATCCGTATGGCCCAATAACTATAAAATAGACATTAAACGTATGTGCAACATGCCCTATTACGACACCTTCCATCTCAATAACTATTACATCTTTAAAGTTTTTTATAATTTTGTTCATATATTTTAGATCAATAAACTGATCTCCTGAAACTATTAATCCCAAATATGCATTAAAATCTATAATTTTTGATTTAACAACCTCTATAGCTTTACTAGCCCAATATTAAAAACATATACAAAAATTCAAATTTTTACCACTTTTTTTAAATTTCTTGCAAAAATATTGAAAAAGGGATTTGATCGTATTAACTGCATTAATAAAAACCCTAAATACATTAAATTTAAAATTTTATTTGCCCGCGCTATAAAACAAAATTTGATAAGCATAAAAATACCTTTGCTTCTTTTTCTAAATACTCTTTCACTCTTTTTAAGCCTTTATCATTTGCATAATTGTTGCAAGAACTTATCAACACAAAAATAATAAAACAATAAACATTTTTTTGCATATTGCTCTATAGAGTAAAACAAAATACAATACTATATAAATTATATTTACAATATTTTCTACAAATTCTAAAAAGTTAACAGGTCAATTGATATTGATCCACAGAATTTCTTGTCTTTTGCTTAATTCTTTTTGTGATATAATGAAAAAATATTTTATAAATTCTTGACTTTGATCAAGGTAATAGGAGAAATTTTATGCAAAAAGACATATATATTTCGAATATATTTTTATATATACCATTATTTTATTCGTGTTTTTTGACGCCACCAAAATCTTTAAAAATCAACAGTATCAAAACTGAAGTTTTTGATTTTAAGATAATTGAAGAGGGGGATATTACAAAATATAATAAAAACCCCATTAAAGAGAGTAACAATAATATTTGTCTTACTTTTAAGGAACCCGAATTAAATGAAATAAAAGAAGGAGAGGTGTTTGAAATACTTGCAAATGGTTATGTTACATGGGCAAAATCTGGTGATTTAAGAGATATAAAAGATAAAAATAATAATTTAATTGAAGATCTTAGAGAGCTTAAGTATTCTTATATTTTTTCACCCATCCGATTCAAAACTTATTCATTGCTTACCTTTAGCTATACTAATTATAGCATTAATGACAATAACTATAAAATATTCGGTCAAGAAGTACCTATAGCTAAGATAATAGCATTTGAATCAACTGAAGAGTTTGAAAAAAAATATGAAATCAAAAGTTTAAAACTAAATTCTGAAGAGTCGAATATTGATTTTGAACAAAATAGAACTGGTTTTGCCAAAATCAATTTAAAAGAAACTTCAAGGGAACCTCAATACATTTATTCATATAATTTTGGGGTTTTTGACAATTCCTTAGCAGATTATTTTAAGCTCTTTTACAAGAAAAGTAAATGCAACTATATGCCTGCATATCTTACTATAAAAGATAAACAAACAAATAAAGATAAAACCTACGAAATCATATTAAATCTAAAGCTATTTAATGATGCTATTAGATTAATATTTGATAAGTATTCAAATTTATCAAAAGAAAAATTAAAACTTTTTATTGATGAATGATGAAAACTGAATAAGAAAAGCAAAGGCAAAAAAATGGAGCCAAAAATTCAGCAATTAATATATTCAAAATTGATAAAGTTATATGGCATATGAGGTATTTTAACTTGTTGATTTAAAAGTATTGGTATTGAAAAAACCAAAGTAAATTGTCTTCCCCCTTTTTTCTTTTTGTGGATATTAAAACAAAAATCTTTAAAAGTTTCTTAAGCATTATGTAAAATATTTAATTCAAAATATAATAAAACTATTAATTTTAATTTTTCATAAATTAAAATTAATAGTTTTTGGTTTTAATATTATTATATTAATAACATATACCTAGATTTTTACAAACTTAAAAGGAGCTGGGGTATAATATGGAAAAACATATCACAATATTCTTTTCTAAACAATAAAAAAATTGTTACTTTTGAACTTTAAATTACTTGCTAACGGATTTAAATGAATTTATTTGAACTAGCTTTTTTATAATTCTATTGTTTATTAGATATCCTAGTTTCTTATTTCTTACTATTTCAGGAATATAATTTGCTGATAATTTTTTCATAATTTACAAACTCTTTGAAACAAGCTTGTGCATATTCTTCAAATTATCTCTACTTACATTTAAATTTTTTTGCTTTTCTATTATTTTCCCAATTAAGTCTTTTTCCTTTTTAAAAAACTCACACATTAAAATTCCCAAAAATTTCTTCTTTTTTTTAACTCTAAAATTAATTCTTTTAGGTTCTTTTTTCTTAGATTTAGTTTTATTTAACTCTATATAGCTAATACTTTTTTTAAAGCAACAATATATCTTCCCCTTACCATATTATTTTTGTTATGTGTTACAATAATTATCTCAAATTTAAAAATTTCTTTGTTTATAATTATTAGGAAACACAAAACAAATAAAATAAATCAAACTTTTATTTATGTAAAAATTATACTAAATGATAGTATAACTACTCTTAATTAGCATTTTAATTAAAATGCCTAACTTTTCCGAAATGGAGAAGCTATAAAAAACATAAAATTTACACCCTACAATATACACCATATGAATATATACATGTCCTATTTTGAAGTTTTTTATTAATGAATTAACCCTATATTTATTTTATGAGCATAATAGAAGGACATTTATTTTACAAAGTTTCTGAAGCTCAAAAATCCTTAAAAACAAGTTTGATTATAAAATCACAAAAAGCCATTTAAAATACAAACTAGAGGTTTTTGAATGTTATATTAAAATAGAAAATATAATGATGATTTCAGAAGATTCCTTAAAATATTTAACACTTGACTTAGTCTTATTTAAAACAACTAAAAATATAAAATAGAAGTAAAAAAGAAATTCAAAAAATGCCTAAATTTAGAGAATTAATCAAAAAAAAGATAAATATATTGTTTATATAATGGATGCAATTTAAAAAAACCTATCCCCTAATTTTAAAAACAGAAAACTTTCTCCTTTATGCTACAGAAATAAAATTTTTAACAACAATTATTTTTATTATTTCGGCCTTTTTTCTCAAATTTTTATTGTCCCAAAAAGGTAACAATAAAACGAATAACCTAGAAGAGGTGGCCAATTTGTTATTTAAAAACTTTAAAATTTTTTGCAATGCATTTTAAATTCCAAATTACTTTTGCATAAATAAATAAACTTCTCTTTGCGCAAATGGAAATCCAAACCGATCACTAAAATATTTCTTAAAAAATTATATTCAGCTAGCCCAGATATCATTTGCTTTTCACACTGAAAAGCATCCTCTTGAACACTAGAATTAAAAACACACTGTTTTTAAAATTTTCAATTTAAATTAAAGATTGTATTTTGGCAAAAAATTTTCTATATCTATTTTATATTCTCTGTCTTCATTAGAAATTAACATAATCTTTAATCGTTTTAATTTTTTGATTTTCTTAAAAAACCCTTTAGAAATAGTAACACACAAGGTATTTTTTACTACAAAAGGAAATTCTAAATGAAAAAACTTTTCATTTATATTCGGATCACCAATGTTAAAATCTTTTAATTGCTGCCATTTCTCACTTGGTAAATTATTTTCATGCTTTGAAACTTTAGCATCTTCAAATCCTTCAAAAATTACACTTTTAAAACCTAAAATTTTATTGTCATGCACTTTAAAATCAAACCTATAAACGGTAGATAACGCTTTATAAGCATCTGCACGATAACCTGTCGCTTTTATCATCTTTTTATGCTTAAGCTCAGGAATTATAAGCTGTGATTTTATAAAAACCAATTCTTTCAAATTACTATCTTTAAAAAGATATGTATAGGTTTCATCAACAAAAACATTATCATCAAACTTTTCAACAATTTTATTATAAATAACATTGTTTTCTTTTTGTTTGTAAAAAAAGAAACCTAAAAAAATACAAATTAATAGTAACCCAAAAAATAATATTTTACCCATTAATAATCTATCCTACTTATGAAAAATCATATCAAATGCACTATAAAAATGTGAGCTATTTTCCCTGCTTACCCTGAAAGAATATTTTTTTTTCTCATTATTTATCTCATCAAAACATTCAACATATACATCAATTCCATTTTCTTCTGCTAACTTTCTTATTTTATTCATTTTTTCACTGTAATCAAAGAAACTCATATCAAAATTAAAATAATTAACCCTGTCAATAAAGCGAGAGTGGACATTGATTGGATGATCTATTACAGAAACCCCATTAATATACACCTTTTTAAATACAATCTCTGTGTTATTTATAACTTGTATATTAAAACCTAAATCCATGTATCCGTCGTGATCATACCTCAAAGTAAAAGATCCAAATTTGGTTTTTAATTTAAGAATTAAACCGAAATCATATCTATTACTATCATTTAAAATAACAACTTCTTCAGATATTTCACTAGGAAAAATAAACCTGCTGGGAATTAATAAAAAAGAAATTAACAATATTATTACTTTCATACCTTTTATTATTATACTATTCTAAAGAAGAAATAAATAGAATAAAAAATTTTAATTTCTCTTTTTTAAAACTATTATTTCTAGGTCAAAGATTATAGAATAGAAATAGTTTATTGCTTTATCTAATGATAGCAGCTTATAGGATCTTTTTTAAGATCGGTCTATCATCAAGAATATAAATCACAAAAGCTTTTTAAAAGCTATCTAAATTCTTTATTCAAGGCAATAATTTATGTAAAAATAATTAAAAAAACCTCCATTTTTGAGCAAACATTTATACGAATTGATTTGGAAAGTCAAATGCACAATTCTAACACTGATTGATAAAAATACTTTTTAAGTTTTTTATATTCAAAATATAAAAAACTTATTTATAAAAGATTTTTCAATATCGATTTTTTTGTGATTTTATTATTATTGGTATAAAATCACATAGGGCCTAACCATAAATACTCTTAAAGCAAGAATACTTATCTTAAGCCCTATAAATAGACATCGACCAAAGTTAAGGATGCTTATAGTTAATAGCACCACTTACCAAGATTATACGCTATTATAGTGTTAAAATCAATACATTATTCTCAAATAATATACATATTTATTTATAAATTATCTTTTAAAAAATTTACTTCACTTTATTGATTATTTTTCTAACACTTTCTGATTAAAGTCAATATTTTACAAAGTATTTAAATTCGGGTATTTGATAAAAATAGTGAATTTAAATACTTTATTTTCCAAAAACTATAATTTTATATTCTGCACACAAAATTATCTATATTAAATTTTTAATTATATTTTTTACACTCCTTATATTCTTTCATAATTTCATTAAGCAATTCTTCTTTATCTTTAAGTAATTTTTCTAGCAAAAAACTAGTAAATCTTGCTTTTGATTTGTAATATATGTATGCATCTTCTGTTTTAAGCTGAAATCTTAATGGCCTGATAAAATTTCGATTGGATTTTTTAACTTTCCCCCCTTCTTTATCCTTTAAAAAAAATAAAGAATTCTGTATACCGTTTTCGATTATGTATTTTTCCTGAACTAACCCTTCTTCTATTGCATTTGCCATTCTTAAATATTCATAAGCCTGGCTTTTTGCTATTTTGTAATTCCTAGTAAACATTTCAAAGTTTTGATAGCCATCTAATTTATAATATTCTTTATCTTTAATCTCTTTTAAGATCTTCATTGTTTCTATTTTATTGTGAATTTCTTTTTGGAAGTTGATTATTAGCCTTTCTTTTAAAAATAGAAATCGTTCCATTTTATCTTCATCACAATTAATTTCAATTTGCTTTTGATTTTTGCCAGTATTAATACGATCTTTTATTTTTATATTCATATGTTTTAATTTTACACTCATTTCATTTCCCTATATATTATGAAATTAAAAATTTTTTTGACAACTGAAAAAATTTTTCAAGTGTAATTTCATATTCTTTTATATAATCTTTATTTAAATCGAAAGTATCGTTTTCTGCTATCCTTTTGTTCAAGTCTTCACGTTCATGAATAACGCCTAAAAAATTATCATCTCTGCTTATTAATTCCAATAAGTGCTTATAAGTGTTGTTTTTCTTAAAATTAGTTACCATTGGGAAAATCGGTATTTTCAATTTTAATCTTTTTAGAGCAAATTCTAATAATTGCATGCTTTCTACCGACCATTTTTGAGCAGTCATTGGAATTATTATATAATTACTTACAACTAATACGTTTGTTAAAATAATTCCCAAACTAGGACTAGTATCTATTATTATGTAGTCGTATTTATGTTTTAATAATTTTAAACTATCTTTTAATCTTGTTTCTTTAAACGGGATGTTATCGTCATAAAAAAGGTATAAATATATATAACTGGGCAATATGTATAAATTATTGTTTAATCTAAAGGTGGAAGAATTTATGTTTTTTTTATCTGCTAATACTTCGTAAATGTTTTGTTTTGAAACATCTACCCCTTGTTCTTCCAAGAGATCTGAAAAATAGCTAGTGGTTGATGCTTGTGGATCGGCGTCAATTAGAAGAACTTTATATTTTTTAGACAAGAGTGTTGAAAAAATAATAGCACTTGTGCTTTTGCCAACACCTCCTTTAATTGAGCAAATGGCAACTATTTTAGTGTTTTCTCTATCCATTTATTTATAATTCCTCCATCAGGCAATTCTTTGCAATAAAATTCATACACTTTTTTTTCCAATCTGTTTAACATGTCAATAAATGTTTGAAAATATTTTTTATTAATTTTTTCTTTTTTGATTAACCTAGCAAGACTTCTTAAATAACAAAACACACTGCCTTTTTTAAATTTAAATTCTATATAATATACTTTGGAAAATGTATATGATTTTAAAGTGCCATTGATTTTGTATTTTATAACAATGTTTTTTATAGGTTTTCTGTATCCATAGAAAATTCCTATAAATTTATCATTTTCTTTTGTAGAGAATAAATTAAGTCCTTCTAATTTTCCTTGATTAAATAATTTTCTAAAAAGAATTAAAAATTTGTTTTTTTTATATCTGTTTATTTCAAATTTGTATAGATCCATTAGCATTTTAGTGTGATATATTGCTCTTTCGTTGAGAATTTCTTTTTTGATGAAAATTTCTGGCTTTCTACTTTTTTTTATTATTTCTTTTTTTTTGTTTTTAAGTTTTTCTAGTACACTTTTCATTTCAAACTCTTAATTTATATAGCTATTTTTATAAATATTTTGTGATTCTATTAGTTTGATAATTTCATTATAGTATTGATTATTAAATATTTTTTTGTATTCAAGTTTATTTTGTTTGTTTAAGTATTCTTTAATTTTCGACCTTAAATTTGTTGTGTTGGTTTTTCTATGTAATTGATCTAAAAGTATGTTATATATATTGGTTTCTATATTGTCTTTATGTTTTTGGGGTTCGGTTTTATTAGTATCGTCCTTTATCTTTTTTATAATTTGATCGAAATCCTTATATTTATTGCTTTCTAATATGAAATGGGGTTTGTTTTTATATTTTTGATATGTGTTTTGTATTTGGGTTTTTATCTTTTTTTTGTCGCAACCTTCTTTTATTAAAATTTTTTGGGTTTTTCTTAATATTGAAATTAAATCTCTTTTTTTGTTTTGCAGTGTTTTTTGTAAATTACATTTGTTTTCTTTTTTGAAATAATATTTTTCTTTGATTATAAATTTAAAAAGCTTGATTGTTGTTTCTTTTTTTAAGTTAAGATTAATAATAAAAGAGGAAATTTCATTATCGAAATTACATTTTTTTGCATATTTTTTTAGTTTAAGCTTATTAATCCTTTTTTTTCTTTCGGTTTCTCTTTCTTCTTTTTTATATTTATTATTAAGACACTCCCCATTTTTTACATTGTCCTTTTTATCGTAATTTATTTTAATATATACATTAACACGTCTTTGAAATCTTTCTGTTTTTTTATTCCTAAAGTGTTGGTTTAGTAGATTATAGCAGTCTTTTTTAGAATGCCTAAGAGCATAGTAGATTTCAGTGCCCATATTAATACCTAGATGTCTATAGTAGTTAATAGTAATATTTAGCTTTTCTAGTTTATAGAAGTAGTTTCTAAGCGTTTTGATTGAAACTTCTTTTTGCCCGTTGCGCCTTAAGTTACTGTTAAAACAATAAAGGATGTCTGATTGGTTGTATTTTTTTTTGTTTTTATTAATATACTCAAGTGTCGCAATTAAAGCAATTAGTTTGTGTTGATATTTACTTTGTATTTGTAGGGATTTATTAACCTTCACTTCTGCCTCCTCAACTTCGGATGGTTTTTTATACACTCTTACATAATAAAGCAATTTTTCAGATAAGTAAAGTTTATCACTAAAAAATAAAAATTTTTTATATTGTGAGCCGGTTTAAACAGGTGTTATTGGAATTAAATTCTTAAAAGATTTTATTGTATCTATAGACTGTACATTGGGTATTAGAGAATTATGTCGGTGGCGTTGTTTTTAACATTTTGAGATGGATATTTTTATATGATGCATGGGGGAAGTATTTGAGTTCTTTATCATTCTTTTATTATATTTAAATAGGGCATTCGAAGTGGTATTACACAAAGGATAAGTAATATTAAGTTGACTTGTGTTAATTGCAGAGCTTTATATGATAGAGATATAAATGTAACTATGAATCTTAAAATTATTCTTACTAAGAAGTAAAAACCAAGGAAAAGGCGGCTTTAATTTAATATAAAGGCCATTCTTTGGTGAATAAACTTTTCTTATATAGTCTAAAAAACTATCATTCCATGATAGTTTTAATTATAAATAGTAGTTTTCTAATTAAATACTATTGAATGATTTTTTATATATTAAGCTTACTTTGGCTGTCGAAGATGTCCTTGGAGAAGCAAGTTAATACATTAAGCTTTTTAAGTTCCTGAATTATTAATTCAGGAGTAGATGTTATGCTTCTTGTAGCATCTGTTATTAGATAAACTCGAAATCCCAAGTTAATTGCATCAAGTATTGTTTCTTTTACACAAAAATCCAATGCTAGTCCCGTTATAAATAATGTATTGATTGAATTGTTTTTCAGATAAAGCTGAAGGCCCGTTTGTTTTTTTTTAATGCAATCATCATAAAATCCACTGTAACTATCGTAATATTGATCGGTTCCTTTAAAAAAAACTTTTTTTATTCTTTTCGTATTTAGATCATTAGGAAATTCTGATCCCCAAGTATTTTTGACGCAGTGCTCAGGCCAAATACCCCCATTTTTATTGTTAGAAAAGCTTACATGATTTTTACAATGCCAATCCTTGGTGGCAATAATGTTTTTGAAATAATTTTGAAGTTGGTTAATCAAAGAAATTATTTCATTACTGTTAGATACTGGCAAAGTGCCTGATTCTAAAAAATCATTTTGTATATCTATTAAAATAAGTGCACTATTTTCTATTATTTTAAAAATAAAATCCTCCTTAGGAGATATTTAATAACAGAATATACTTCTGCTATATTAGGCAATATCCCTTGATACAACTTTTGTCAATAATTATATATTTGGGATTAATATGGTAATTAGTTTTTCCTTAAAATTAATTAAATTAAAGCATAAAACCCATCTTTAGTTTTGGTTTTATAATTATTAATATTAAGATCCGCATTACAATCATTCATAGAAAAAACAAGTATTCTAGTAATTATGCTTTATTTTATAAATTCTCTCCCTAAATATAATAATATTACAACAATGTATTATAATAATATTAATTATAGTATAATATCGAAAATTGTTTACCATATTGTGTGGTATTAATAGGGTGAAAATCTTAGATATGCTTTTTGTTTTTTCAGTAAAATTGATTTATGATGTGCCTTATATAAGGAGGATTTGGACATTATTAAAAATGTTTAATTTAAATTGGCGTATTTTTATCATTGGCAATATAAATTTTAACAAAAAAAGCAAAATTTAACAGTTATAATAAAGCCCTAATAGCAAGGTATTTTCCGATCTATCTAAGTTAAACTATTGAAAGATTTACAAAGTTATAATAAAAGCATAATAAAAAAAGTTTCTTAAAGGGCAATCAATAAATATAATAAGTTTTTTAAAAATTTTTTGGAGATTGGCTTAAAAAATCAAAATTGCAAGAGCACGTGTGTTGCTTAATGTGTGATATTTGTAATTATTTGTCTGGGCTTATTAAAAGAGATAGTAAAAAAAATATATGTATACATATATTTTAAATAAAAGTGATTTATAAAAATAAAAAATAAAAAAGAGAAAACGAAAGTAAAAAAAGAATTAATAAACTTAAACTAAAAAATATGCAAAAAATGTAATTTTGGTAATGAAAACACTTATTGGAATTAATAGGCGGTGATGATAATTTTTTAGGCCCCATTCATGAACGTGAAGACTTGAACAAGGGGATAGCATAGAACGATACTTTCGATTTAAATGAAAATTATATAAAAGAATATAAAATTACACTTGAGAAATTTTTCCAGTTATCGGAAAAATTTTTAACTTCATGATAAGTAAGGAGATAGAATGAGTTTAAAATTTAAATATATGAATATAAAAAATAAAGGATCTTATCAATACTGACAAAAATCAAAAGAAAATTGAAATTAATTTTAATTAAGATAAACCGGAACAAGTTCTCTTTATTTAAAAAAGATTAATAATTAACTTTTAAAAATAAATTCACAATAAAATAGAAACAATGAAGATCTTAAAAGAGATTAAAGATAAAGAATATTATAAATTAGATGGCTATCAAAACTTTGAAATGTTTACTAGGAATTACAAAATAGCAAAAAGTCAGACTTATAAATATTTAAGAATAGCAAATGCAATAGAAGAAGGACTAGCTTGGGAGAAAGGCATAATCGAAAACGGTATATAGAATTCTTTATTTTTTTTAAAGGATAAAGAAGGGGAGAAGTTAAAAAATCCAATCGAAATTTTATCAGGCCATTAAGATTTCAGCTTAAAACAGAAGATGCATACATATATTACAAATCAAAATCAAGATTTACTAGTTTTTTGCTAGAAAAATTACTTAAAGATAAAGAAGAATTGCTTAATGAAATTATGAAAGAATATAAGGAGTGTAAAAAATATAATTAAAAATTTAGTATAGATAATTTTGTGTTAAGAATATTAACCTATGTGATTTATCAAATATATTATTTAGATAAGGTATTTGATAAAAAACAGGGAATTTCTTTGTTTATAAAGTAGTTATTTAAATCATAAAATGTCAAAAAAATCGGGGTAGTAAAGTAAAAAGTAAAAGATGATTTACAAATAAATATGCATATTATTTGAGAATAATGTATTGATTTTAACACCAACAAAATTCATTTTCCAAATGATATAAAAGTTTTTATAAATGAGCTTATAGGGTCGTTTTCAAAATTAGGCTATTATAAAGAGGCAAAAGAAACTTTGCAAAATATTTTTTGTATATTAGATAGTAATTAAAAATGATTTAGTCTACTCAATAATTTATATGAGATAATAAAGTATATTAAGGATATGTGCTTTATTAATAAAAATAAAAATAAAAATAAAAATAAAAATAATTATATCTTAATAAAAAAATTGGAAATACCGCAATTATTGATAATTTATCGAATTTAGATACTAATATAGATAAAAATTAATAATTGACAAAGATTTAAAGGGTAATTGAAAATGAATTTAGAAAAAGAAATTTATAGTAAAATTCAAAAAATGAAAATTCTATATGAAATTTAAACAAAATAACTTTATAAATATGATTGTTTTAAAGTTTTTCTCAATTTGTAAAGTCTTTTGTAGTTGCTAAAGCGCAAACTTATTTTTATTTAAAACTTTAGTCAAAAGTTTTGGAGGATAGTTTTATCTATTGATAAGATTAAGGAATTAGGATTTAAAAATATAAAAAAACACATGTTTAGAAAAAAAATCATTAAATTTTAATAATCATATAAGTAAATTAAATAATAAGAATATTTCTATTAGAATTTTCATGAGAGATAAAGAATTATGTGAGTTTGTAAAAAAGAGATAATAATAGTAAATTATATTTTTAAGGAGCTTTTTAGAATAGAAAAGATGTTTTGCTTGATATTGTAACTAATATAATAATAAGAAAAAGTAAAATACAAAATTTTGTTTTATAGTGTCTGTAATGAAGATTTGAAATTTAATGTATCTATTAATTTTATTAATGTAGTTTTATTGCTAGTTGTTGTAAAACTAAATTAACTTATAGATATTTGAGCTTTGTATTTAATATCGGTTTTTCTTTTTTACAATTTTATTAATAAATGTTTATTTTGATAATGCTTTCAAAATTTATGTTGCAAAAAATTATTCCAACTTTATTAAATAAAGTTGGAATATCTTGTATTTTTATTGTTTGCATTTAATTGTCTTTATTGTGATCTGCTTTGGTGATTTTGGAATTTGTGCTCTGGGGGGAGTAGTTTTTTTGGGCTTTATTTTTTTGCTTTATAGTGTGCAATGTAATTAAATTGCTTTTAAGCTTTATATATGTAAATATAGGTATTTAATATATTCCTAAAGCTTGGTGGGATAATTATGAGGAAAAGTTTACTATGTCTGCTATTTTTATATTAATAAGTTCTTATAAACATTATATAAGTTGTAGATATACAAAATTTAGAATAAGATTTAAAAAAACAAGCTAAAGAATTTTTAGATTTTATAGATACAAAAGAAGAGATAAAAGAGAAATTAATTTAAGATGCCAAGCAGAGATACAAGAGAAATCTAAAAATCTGGTAGCTTAAAATATTGTTGAAAATCTAAGATTAGAAGTTAATAAAAAAGGATACAAGAATTAGAAAAGATTGAAAAAGAATACAAAAAGTAAGAGAAATTTAAAAAAGAAGAATAACCAAAAGATAAAGAAGAGTTATAAAGATAAATTAAAGTGTCTTGAAGATGGTTTGAAAGAAGAAAGAAAGATGTTAGAAAGAAAAATTTTATTTTAATTGATTAAAAACTCGTTATTATAAAGAAACAGCAAGCAAGAAATAGAAAAGGATATGAGTATAAAAATGTAAAATTTGTTTTAGGCTTTGTATATAAAAATTTACAATCCCTAAATAACCTCCCAATAAAAACAATTATTAGCTCGTTATAAGGGTTTTGGGGTATTTATTTCTAGTTCTATAAACAACACAACAAATTTTACTATTTTTCTTAAGTAGCTTTTGGCAAGAATAACAATTTTTTATTATTAAAAGCTTTTGGGGCATCATTTTGATTTCCTTAAAAATCAATTATAATTATCTAAAAGTTTAAGATAAGGTAATTATGTCTTTGCTTAAATTTAATGAAAAATAGCTTTTTATAATATTAAAAAGTTTATACTTTCTAACTTTTCGCTTATAAGAGATATATTAAAATTAATTAGTGATATTGATACAAATAATGAATATAATAGTCCAAGATAGATTTTAGAAGAAATTATTAATGTAATAAATAAATTGATACAGAGCTTATTTTTTAAAGAATTTTCTTTTACAAGAGCCAAAACAAGCTCAAAAGATCCCCTATCTTTATTTTTATGAGGATTTTCTAGCTAAGTACGATGTTAAATTAAGAAAGGCCAAAGGAGTGTAGTACACTTCCTATTCGGGTGTAAGTTTTATTGTTAACAGTTTACATAAGGCACTTAAAAAAATTAAATTAAATTATGGCTTTAAAAATAGGGATAAAGTTGCAGTGTTTGATTTTGTAATAAGTATTGGCACATTTTTACCTGAAGTAATTAAAATTATATTAAACGAAATTCCAATAGACTCTGAAAAACAAGAAGATTACATTAATTTTCACATACTTAAAAATGTCTATGGTTTTGAATGTTTAATGGTTCCTTATGTAGTTGATCATTTAAAGCCAAGTCAATATTTGAAAGAAAAATTTGTAGCGACAGCTTAAATAATGAAAACATAAAGTTATAAATATTTTTGACTAATTTTATTGATAAAGCAGACCCTTCAGATCAAAAATCTTTTAAGGTATTTTCCCTGCAATTGGAGAAGAAAATAAACTTACAAATAAAGCTAAAGAAAAGCAAATACTTGTCATACTGGGAAATCCTCCTTATAATTCAGATTCAAAAAATAATAATGAATATATATTAAATTTAGTTAATGATTATAAAAAAATAGAAAATAAGTTTATAAATGAAAAAAATTTAAGGCCACTTAATGATGACCGCACTAAGTTTATTAGATTTGCAGAACATAGAATTAAAAGTTCTAACGAAGGATTGCTAGGTATCATAACAAACAAATGGATACCTTGACAAGGTGGCATTCAGAGGTATGAGATTACCTCTTAAAAACATTTGATGAAATTTATATATTAAATTTACACGATAGTTCAAGAAAGAAAAAAACTGATGATGGCAGTATAGGTGAGAATGTATTTTGTATCCAAACCGGAGTTACTATTGCTATTTTTACTAAATATAAGATGGACTAAAAAAAGTAAGCTGATTAAAGTATTTTACAAAAGTATTAAAGGCAAAAGAGAAAAAAAATATGGGTTTTTAGGAAAAAACAATATCTTTACTATTAATTTTGAAAAACTTGAATACAAATATCCCCATTATTTTTTTACTAAAAAGATTTTTCAAATAAAGATATTTATGACAATGGGATTTCTTTAAAAGATATTTTCAATAATTTTAGTATTGGCGTTCAAACCAGAAAAGCTAAAATAGCTAATTGACTATACAAGAAAAAAGCTTTTAAATAAGCTTAAGAATTTACATATTCAAAAGAAGAATATGCTATAAACAATTATAATCTAGGTGAAGATTCTGTATTTTGGAAGTTATTATAGATTTAAAAATTTTTAAATCTATAAATATCGATCCAAGTTATGTTTAAAAAATATCTTATAGGTTATTTGGCAGCAGATTTATTTATTACTCTAAAAATAAAGGAGTTGTAGTAGAGCCAAGATATAAAAAAATATATTTTAGAAATTGAGAATAATATAASCCTTATTACAACARGATTTTTATCGACAAATAATTTTTTTCATTCTTTTACCTCTAGAATTTTATAGAGATGTTTTGTTTCAAATAGATGCAGTGAATCAAGCCATGTATTTCCCCTTTGTATAAAAGAAGATCAAAGTGTATTTAAAGATTTAATAAAAGAAAATTTTAAAATTCCTTTTAGGAAATTTATTAATACAAAGTATAGCAAAAAAAGTTTACGGAAAAAGGGTTTTAGAGGAGGCCTGTTTATATAGATAAAATTAAAAAATAGGGCTTTAGAGGAATACAAAGACAGTTAAAAGAGAATTTATCAAACGTAAAAAAAAGAAAATTTGCCTGAAGTAAATAATAGAAAAATGTCTATTAGGATTTTAATAAAAAACAAAGGGTTTTACGAATTTTGTAAAGAAGATACTAAAAGAGCTTATTTTATTTTTGAAATATTATTTTTCATTAAAAAAAGAAGTCTTATCATTTAATTAATGAATATGAAAATTACAAAAGAAAATAAAAAGAAAAAACCAATGCTTGATTTTTATTGTATTAAGGGTATATTGTTACTTTAGGTAAAAGCTAAGCAGATTTTAATTTAGGTTTTATTAAATTTCCWGYGAACTACTATTTCTATAATCTTTGATTTAGAAATAGTAGTTCACTATTAAACCTATCCTTTAAAAAAAGGATAGGTTTTTACATAATATTAATTCCAATAACATGACTTTAAAGGTTGCTTATTGACAATATGTTATTTTTCAACTTTGTTGCTTGAGAACTTTTTTTTTCAATTTGCTTGTAAAGTTCCGTTAAATGAGATTCAAGCTTAGCAATATCTGTTTTTATAGAATCCTTATCATCTTGATAATCTAATAAAAGTTGGTTTAACATGTCTGATACGATTGATTTCATGGATAATAATTTTTCAAACGAATTTTTAAGCTTCTCTAAATTTGAAATTTCTAGTTTATCTAAAGCATCCTTTTTAGGATATAAGTGATTAATCGCTGTATCAAAAGTTCTTCCAAGGTTGCAAAAAGTGCCAAATAGGAGGGTTTTTTGTTTTGATTGAATTAAAATCTTTGAAAGATTCGCTAACTTATTGGTATTAATAGGATTTAAAGTAGCATAAGTGAATTTTCTATAGTTTTTAGATCTATCGGTATTATCTGCTACCGTTTCATATGATGCTACCCAATAAATTTCTTTGAAAATTGATATTCCATATTGGTTTGAAGGTTCTTCTTCTAATTTTTTTTCATATTTTTTTCTATCCTCGTTAGCTGTTTCTATTAAATTTTTTAAATCATCAAGTAGCTTATTTTTTATTTGTTTATTAGGGATTTTTTCTATTTTTAATAATCCTTTTTTAGAATTATTTTGATTGGTATTAGAATCTGGATTGCAAGCATTTAAAAATAGAAAAATAAATATACTTACGATTATATGGTATTTCATAGATATTCTCCTTAACTATAATATAATGCAATAATAATATAATTAAATAATTAGTATAAATTATTGAAATAATAATAAGAATATTTTTATTATTAGATATTTTATAATATTTTTGATTTTTTAATGTTAGTAATTCGATAGCTATTGCTATAGCAATTGTTTTGAGAGGAATGGAATAAGATGTTCACTAATTAGAATAAATTCATTCGGATTTATTTTGTAAAAATTTTTTTGTTTAGCAAAAAAGTAAATACTTTTATAGCAAATTTAGTTATATTATTAAAAGTTTTAGTAATTGTAGTTTAAATTTATTCAAAATATAACTTGACTATAGTTTAATTTTGGTTATACTATAAGTTAGTTCGACATTATGCTCGAATTGATCAATAATTAGTAATGAAATAGTGCTTAAAGTGATTTTTTTAAAGAATTTGTCTTAAGCCCTATTCATTTTATGTAACATTAATTTTCCTAATTTACGTTTTATTTATATATTTTTTAGTTTTAATTGTTTTTTATTAGGCCTATGAGGTGCTATAATGCATTTACAATATATCTGATTTTTTTTAATTTGGTTTATAATTCAAAAATAGGGTATTATAGCCCATAGTCTTCCCAAAATATGTATTTAAATTACAAGGGAAAACACCTTTAGTAAATCTACTAAAGGTGTTTTCCCTTGTAATATTATTATATAGTCGATTTATAGTAGTTCGTAATTTTTGTGTAATATATTTTTAAAGGATAATTGATTGTGTAGTAAAGTTTGAATATATTTTTTTCCACGTTAAATTTATTAGTTATAATTTTTAGTGTGTTTTCTAAATTATCTAAATTATTTCTAATAAATCCATTTTAATATTTTCAGTAGTATTGCAATATTTATGTATGTTAGAATTAAACACGTGGTGTATAAAGCCCCTACTATAGTACTCAATATTTAAATTTAGTTCAGTGTCGCCTAGTGTGTAAATAAGAATTATTAAGTGAGAAGATAGCTTATTTTTGTAATTCATTTTTATTATTTTTTTCAAAAGTTTTTCCAAGTTAGTATTCCTAGTAATTTTTATTATTTATCATATAAAAATATATATCTTTGCAATTTATATTTCTAAATTTGCTTAATTTGCAAAGATATAATTTTTTACAATTAAGTAGTAGTAGTGTTTTTTTGTAAAAATTGTTTTAATTTTTTGTAGAATAATTTGTAGTATTCTTGTAGTTTTAAGCAAACTTTTTCTAGGGTGTAATTAAGTTTATAATAAATTATGGATTGATTGTCTTTAAAATAGAATTCGACTATGACGTTTATTTCTTTTTCTAATTGGTTTAAGTATTTTTCTATTGTTGATATAACACTAGGAGTTAGATTTCGGTTTTTGAGATTTTCGTTATAAAATTTGAGTAGAGTTTTTTGAGAATAATTTTCTAATATTAAATTGATTTCAAATATTGTTATGGTAAGAATAAGTAATCTGCATGCATGATTCATTACTTTTT
>NC_001851.2 GCF_000008685.2 Borreliella burgdorferi B31
AGCTCCAATGAGCTTACATCTACTATTACAAATTTAATTTCAAATTTTTTTAATGAAAATGAGTCTTGCAAAAATTTGTATAATCTAAAATTATACATTAATGCAAACCTAAAAAACTGGGAATCTATAAAAATACTTGTAAATTGCAAAAACAAATTATATCTAAAATTTTTTTTCTTGATTAGGGTAAAAAATTCTTTATTAATTTCTAGCCTTTCGTTAAGGTTTTGTTTTAGATTTTGTTCCCAATTAGACATATCTTGTTTTCAATTCTTTTCTATGTTACCAATCTTAGCAGTAAATTCATTTTTAACAGTATCAATCTTAGAAACAAAATTGTCAAATCTTATGTCACATTTGTTTTTCTAAATTTTCTAAATCTCTATATGTAAATTTATATATCAACTTATACTATTTTCCCCTTTTTGAAATATAATTTATTTTTATTTAATTTAGGAGGAACAACTTGAAATTATTAAAAATATTTATGTGTGCTTTTTTACTTTTAAATTTAGTAAATTGTAAATTTGATAGTCTTAATTTATCTACAAAAAGCGTAGATGACAAAAACAATTCTATAGCCAAGCTTCTTCAACACTTATCAAAAAGTGAAGACCAAGCCAATAAAACTTCTACCTCAGAAGACCAAAAGGAATTAGAAATTACGGAAAACAAAGAACAGGAACATGAAAAACTTTCACAAGTAGCACAACATGCTCCAAACTCAAAAATTGAAAAAGTAAAATCCGATGGAAAACCTGTTCCTGGGGACAAAATTCTTTCTTCAAATAAAGATATTTACAATTCTTATATCCCAGAAGTAAAAGAGGAAATTGTTTATGAAATTCTTGAAGAAGTGATAATTCCCGAAACAAAAATTCCTGAAATTACTGAAGAAGTGATAATGCCTATTCCACAAACAATAGATTTTTATATTGAACCAAGGCCAATAAGTAGTTTCCTTACTCAAGGGACATCACCAAGTATTACAAGTACAATAAAATCATATAAAGAACTCGCTAAAGAAAAAATTAATAATGGCTTGAATATAGTACAGAAAATAACTCAAAATATTGATAATATTACAGAAAATTTAAATTCTAAAGAAACACCAAAGGAAATATCGGGGAAAGAAGTTGAAGAAAAAATTACACACCCCATATTTGATCACATTACTGGAAGCGGTAATAATCCCGGACAAGATTCTATATCCAATACATGGGGCGAAGGACTTGAAATTGGTGGTGATAGCAATTTCTTTACCAATTTAGAAGAAGTAAGAAGCTCTATAAGAACAAAAATCAAAGTTTCTGATGGCACTGAGCAAACCAAAGACAAGGTGGAAATAGATGAAATTATAGAAGATTTGCAAAAACTAAAAGAATTTCTAGAAAAACTCAAGAAATATCTTAAAGATACAAATAATCTTAGCGCAATCGAAGAAAGTGTAAAGGGTTTAAGTTAAAAGAACAATCGGATTTTTAACTTAAAGTCGAAATTACATATACCTATATTAATGACTTAAAAACCTAATTACAAAAACTTTAGTAATTGGGTTTAAATTAAAACACATTATTTAGTAGAGGCTACATCATTTTCTACATCTAAAATTGATTCGTAAAACTTATAAACAAGTTTTTATATCTTTTAAAACACAAATCTCAATAAAATATTTTTGATTTTAGAATTACTACTAAACAACTAAAAATTATTCATTCTTTGATTACTAGGGCAAAAGAAACACTACATGAAATCAGATATAACTCTCATTCAAAAAACTTCTTTTTAGCTAAAACACCTTGTATTTTAAATCTGTACCAAAAGCTCAAATATATCAAGTCATTCGCACCTTTAAAGCTCAATCAAAATAATCTAAATTATTATCGAAATAGCTCCAATGAGCTTACATCTACTATTACAAATTTAATTTCAAATTTTTTTAATGAAAATGAGTCTTGCAAAAATTTGTATAATCTAACGTTATACATTAATGCCAACCTAAAAAAACTGGGAATCTATAAAAATACTTGTAAATTGCAAAAACAAATTATATCTAAAATTTTTATTCTTGATTAAGGTAAAAATTCTTTGTAATTTCTACTTGAAATAGTTGCCAATTAATGTCATAATTAAGGACGACAAAATAGATAAAACAATGGGCGAAACTACTGATGCAATAACAACTGACACTCTGTTTTTCACGCTAAGCTTTTCCAAAAGAACTTTGTTATTGGATTCCAGCTTTTCCAAAAGAACTTTGTTATTGGATTCCAGTTTTTCCAAAAGAACTTTGTTATTGGCTTCCAGCTTTGCTTCTAGCCTTTGTTCCAAATTAAACATATCTTTTTGTAAATTCTTTTCTAAGTTATCAATCTTAGTAGTAAGTTCGCTTTTAACAGTATCAATCTTAGTAGTAAGTTCACTTTTAACAGTATCAATCTTAGTATCTAAATTATCTATTTTTAGATTTAAATTCTTTTCTACGTTATCAATCTTAGTAACAAGATTGTCAAACTTTATACCAAATTGCTTTTCTAAATTTTCTAAATCTCTATATGTTAGTTCATTGTAATAATATCTTTTTGACAAATCTTGAGCTATTAGTTGTTCCATACTCAATCGTAGAAACTCTCTATATATTTGTTCTTCAGTAAATTATGAAAAAAAATCAAAAAAACAAGTGCTCAGAAATAGAAAAAACACAATTAGAAATAATAAATACCCAATCAGAAATAGAAAAACAACTCCATCAATTAGAAATTGAGTTTACTGGGGTATGCCTGCTTTATGTGGCAATACATTATTAAATCTAGAATTGAATAATTATTCTCAAAAAAAACTATTAAAATTTTACAACGAAATTCTTAAAAAAGATAATAAAAATTCTTGCGATCTACCAACAATGAGTAAATATCTTGATATATTAGAAAACACAAAAACCATAATAAAGCTATCTTTTAAAAATCATCCCAAATATATAATTTATTATAAAATTAATTACCCCCTTAAAGTGTTTTGTTCAACAATACAAGACTACTATCAAACAATAGCAAACAAACTAAAACTACGGCTATAACTAAACTATCCTACTACTATTTAATCGTAAAAAAATATTTCTTTGCAAATTAATCAATTTAGAAATATAAATGTAAAGACATATCTTTTTATTTGATAAATAATAAAAATTACTGGGGCACTATTTGGAAAAATTTTTAAAAGAAATATTAAGTATGAATAGCAAAAATAGGCTATCTTCACACTTAATAATTCTTATTTACACGCTAAACAACATTGACCTAAATTCAAAAAATATTGGGTACAAAGAGTTTGAAGAGTTAAATAAAGCACATGAAGCTGCTTTAAGTAGTAGAGAATCTTAGCTAGTGTAGCTTCAAAGAAGACATGACACTTACTTATAAATAAGGAAGCTTTTGGATTTTAACAAAAATAGTCTGGCTTTTTTGCACATATAAAACAACTCCATTATTTCTAAGATAAATATTTTAAGCTCCCTGGTAAAGTAATTCATTTATCCTAGATTTACTCTTCCACTTCTATACGTCCCGTCCTGCTTAATCATTAATTTTTAAAATTAAATGTTTCTTTCTAGTTACGCACTATATTGTTACTATAACAAAAATTGAATCTTAAAAATTAACATATTACTTTAAAAAAGTATACTTATAGGAGATGCTTATAAAGCTTAACAAACTTATTTTTACCAATATATATATATCTAATATCTCTTATACTTAGTTGCTCAATATCTAAAGATTTAAGTGATAAGCTCTCTTCACTAAAATCTAATGATTTTTTTAATTCAGACACTTTAGTTTCTGATTCTAGCAATTATGCTCCTTTATTAGAAAATTCAACTACTGGCAATACTGCCTTTAGTAGCAAAGATGTTGCTACTGCACTACCACAAGAGATTGCAATAGAAAATCTTTTAAAAGAAAAATTGTATGAAATTAATCAGATTTCTTCAGAAGATATTCCACAAATATTGATGATAAAATTACTTCTTTGGAAGCTTTAAAAAAGCAATTAGAAGACGAATTAGAAATCAAATTATCTAATCAAACACACATAAAACAAGACGATAGCTTTAATAAGCAAGCTCAATTACAACAATTAAACCCAGGTGTTTCACAAAAACAAGAAATAGATAAAAAAACATAGAAAAAAGAAGCCTAGACAATTCTTCACAAGAAAAAGAACTCACAAACCCTGCTTATTCAACACAAGAACATACAAAAAGTGCTACAAACTTAGACTCAAAAAAAGATGCTCTTATTAAAGAAACTCTTGAAGCTATAAAGGAAAAAATTAAAGAAGAAAAGAAAAGCTATTCTAGAAGAGCAGCAAAGACAGAAACAACAAGAGCTTGATAAGATTAAAGCACAATATGAGGAAGAGAAGAGAAAGAGAGAAGAAGAGAGGAGAAGAGAGGAGAAAGAGAAAAGAAAGCAAGACTTCAAAAATTCATGCAAACTACTTCTGACTTAACTAATCTTGTTAAGATGGCTGGGCTTGAGGCTTATAGCATTTCCCATAAATTAAAAGATCTTGAAAAAGGTATTGAAAATTATGAAGACAACAATAATTCTACTAAAGACACACTAAACCAATCTCTTAAAGATGTTATTTATGAGATTACAAAGCTTAGTAGTCTTATAGAAGCAAAAGATAAGATTGATCAGCGTAAGAAATTGGGTTATCAGACAGAACAAGAGTTTGATGCTAAATTTATAAACTTAAAGAACATCAAAGATAAGCTAAAGACTTTATGTGGTAAGGCTAAAGGCCATCTTGGTAGCAATCTTTCTAGCGTTACTATTGATGGGATTACTAAAGAGAAGGTAGCTCAAGCTTATCTTATCATTAAACTAATACACAAAACATTAATTTATATGAATGATGATAGTAAAGGTAGCCTTGCTACTATACTTAATGACTTAGAAAAGGATGCCAAATCAATATAACTAGCACAACAATATCTTCTTATTTTAAAAAAGCCTAAGTACTTATATCTTAGGCTTTTTTAAAAATTATCTTGCCTCTTAGACCATTCTTGATAATAATAATACTGTTAAGAATAAATTAATGCTAAAATGGATAAGTACACTTACACTAATTACTATTTTTGCAGTAAATATAAAAACATAGAATAAAAATTCTTATAACTAAAAGAGTATAATCTTCTTCAAGAGAAATATATTATCAAGAAATTAAATAGACCTTAAAATTATTTTTTCTATATATTCAAAATTACTTTAACTATAATATTACCTATAGAGAAAATCGTATGGTAGTGGACGAATGGTTTTTCCTAAAAATAAAGAAAAATAGTAAAAATGGAAGAAAAGAAAACAAAAAAAAGATATAATTCTGTATAAAAAAATTCTTTAAGAATTTTTCCATTTTTTAGAAAATGGTTTTCTATAATAGAAATATTATATTTTTTTCTCTATGTCTTGTAATACCATTAATAATATTGATCAAAATATTAAAACTTTCTATTGACCATATTTCTGATTGAACTGGAATTATAATATAGTTTGCAGTATTTAAAGCGCTCTTTAAAAGAAAATTTTGAATCGGAGAAAATGTTTACCAAAATATAATCAAAATAGCAATTGTATTTGGAAAGAGATATAAATATTCTACATATTTATTTTTCATAAAAACTTTTTTTTAAGATAAGATTAATACCAATGCTATGAGATTTATTTTTATCATTTTAATTTTCTTTTAATAAAAAAACTTAATAAGTTATCAACTTAGGTCAACCACAGTAAAACAATTAAAATGACATTTAAAAAGATTGAAATTTAGTAAACAAAAAAAAGCCCTTATGGGCATCCTTTTCCGGTTTAGGATAAAGAGAAATCTTTATCTTATACATTAAGAATAATATATTATAAAAAAATAATCAATGGATTATTTTTTTTATTCTTCTTTATTTTCATACTCCATCACAAGACTAAACAAGATATCCCTTCTATCCTTAATAATTTTTTCCAAAATAAAAACTGCTCTTTTGGTATCTCTTATGCAAAAAGAATAAACTTCCTTATCTTTTATTAAAAATTTAACAGGGGGCATACATGAATTATCACAATCTTTTTTTCTATCTTTTTTATGTTCAGATGATTCTAATTGATTTTTCAATATTTTTCTGTATACAGATGAAAAACCCTGTTTTTTAATCTCCTCAACAGAAATATTTCCCTCTAAGACTTCTTGATAAATTTTTATATATATATACGCTTGGCTTTTATTAATTACATAAGACTTAATAAACTGTTCGAAACTGTCGAACCCGTCATATTTATAAAGATTTTTTTGTTTGATTTCGTATAAAATTTTCATTCTTTGAAATTTACTATCAATATCTAATTTTAAATTGTATGCTAGCTATTCTTTTAATTCATTGTAATTTTTTAATTCCCTGTTCTGATTGATATCCATTTCTTCTATTTGAGTTTCTACCCTTTTATACAAAATTATGTCTTTTTTGTTTTCTTTTTTTTCCATTTTTACTCCCTTTCTTTATTTTTAGAAAAAGACCATTCGTACACTAACACGATTTTCTCTATAAGATAGATTACGGTTAAAACAATTTTCATTATAAAGAAAAAATATTTTTCAAAGTTTCTTTAATTTCTTGATAATATATTTCTCTTGAAGAAGGTTCGAGTCTTTTAGTTATAAGAACTTTTATACTATTATAAAAATGTATCTTGCCCTTGATATATTCTTTGTATTCTTTATGAATCAGATTTTCTACTTCTTTAAGAATATTTCTATTTTTTATAAATTGGTTTTCTACAATAGAAATATTATATTTTTTTTCTCTATGTTTTGTAATGCCATTAATAATATTGATCAAAATATTAAAACTTTCTATTGACCATATTTCTGATTGAACTGGAATTATAATATAATTTGAAGTATTTAAAGCACTCTTTAAAAGCAAATTTGAACCTGGAGAAGTGTCTAACAAAATATAATCAAAATCGCAATTTATTATATTTCTATTTAAATAATATTCCAAGAAAGTTTCTTGATCGGTTTCTGTATTAAATTTTTCTAACATAGGATGAGAAGGAATTATATACATATAATCATTAATTTTATTTAAGTATTTTTTAAAATAGAAATCTCCTTTTAACATACTATACACATTATATGTTTCGGCGTCAGGAATATACTTGGTAAAATATGATGTTAAAGAATTCTGTGGATCCAAATCAATTAGTAATATTTTTTTACCCAATTCCTTCAACAAATAAGAAAAAAGTATAGAAAGTGTGCTTTTTCCAACTCCTCCTTTAACTGATGTGAGTGCTATAATATCTGGTTTTTTAATATCCATTTATCTAAAATTCCTCCATTTGTTAGTTTTTTGTTGTAAAATTTATATACTTTTCTTTCCATTTTTTTTAAATGTTTTAAACTATACTTGTAGTATTTGGTGTCTTCTTTTTGTCTTTTTCTTAGCAAGGTTCTTAGAGATAATAAGTAACACTTAATAGATCCGGTTTTAAATATAAATTCTATATAATATAGTTTTTTTATTGCGTAATTTCTATTTTTTCCTATTTTATGAAGAAATGGTTTTTCAAGTCGATCGTATCCATACCTTATTCCTAAAAATTTATTTTTTCCTTCTATTGGGAAAAGATTGAAAGAATACTTATCTTTACTATTAAATTTTTTAAATTCTAGTTTCAGTCTTTGTTTTTTGCAGTTATTTCTAAAATTAACTAGATGGTAGAATATTTTTGTGTAATATATTTTCTTTCCATTCTTTTCTTCTATTTTGTTAAAAATATTTTTTATTGGATTTTCATCAATATTCATTAACGCTTTCTTTTGTTTTAGTTTTCTAAAAATTGAATTCAAATCTTTTTCCTTATTACATTAATCAAATAATTGTTTAATGTTTTATTACTTGTAATGTAAATATGTAGCTTGTTTAAAGTAAAATAATTAAAGTTCTAGTTGTAAAAAAGTATTGTGGATAAGAAAATGGATTTCGTCAATTTACAAAAGGTATATTAACTGATTTAGATAAAAGTCAAAAATATTGTTTTGATTTATATCAGAATTGGTAGATTGCTATGTTTTAAAGTAAGTATTTAGAATAGCTTTTACTATTAAGCTTGCATACAAAATGGTGTTGTCAGCTTTATTCCAATCTTAATTTCATTTTATCAAATCAAATTAAGATTGGAATCAAATGAAACAAAAAAAGTGAATAAGAATTCATCAAAAGAAATTCGCAAATATGTTAAAGGATTACTTAATATTGTTAAAAATATTGTGCCTGTTACAACTAAAAGGTTGAAGAACTATATTTAAAATTGTGCAGGGTATCTAATGAAGAATAATGGCCCCTTGATACTTTGGATATCATTACTATACTATTTAATAAGAGAAAAATTTATTTATCACTCAATATTAAGCTTGTTTTTTCCCCTATTTAATATTTTACTATCCAATTTAAATTTACTTGATACTTACTTATATAAAACAATTGAATTTTGGATTTTATATGAGGAGTGACTAAAGCTTGTAAAGCTTATGAAAGTATTAATTTAAAACTGAGTTAGAAAAGCAATCTTAGATTTAGTAATGAAAAACTCGATACATTAACTTTTTTCGTAAATGTATTAAAATCAGCGCATTTTAATTTTTATTGAAAAGGAGATGTATCCCAAATAGAAGAGTATGTTAAAAGGTTTTTATTCAAACTGAAAAATATGGGTAAAGTTAAAAAGCCGCTTAGCTATATTAAATATGGTAGAGATAATCAGCCTAATGTAGAAAGTAAAGATAGAAATCATATAGATGTGAAGGAGTATCATAGAGATAAAGGGGGATTTGCTAATGTTTTTGATAATTATTTTATTATATTAATGATATTAGCAATAGAAGGAAACTTTCTAATGAATTCAATTAAGAATGGAATGTTTCTGCTTATTCTCATTAAAATAAAAATACAATTTATTAAAATTTAAATTTTCAACTTCTATGCCAGAAGAATAAGGATAATAGCCGCTTGAATATAGGAGCTAATCTCTAAATTAGATAAGTATATGCCTAGCCATTACTTGCTATTATTTTTACTATTTTCGTGTGATTTAAAAAAAGAAGATAAAGATAATAAAAAAAGTTAGAAAAGTTATCATCTAAAAATAAAATGGATCCAAATAAAATGACACTAGATTATACAACAGTATATGAAAAGCAACAGAAGCTATGGATAATTCAAAAAGATTTGATTTAAAAGCACATAAGGGAAAGAAAGTAGAAGAAAAAAATCTTTAAAAGGAGATGAATTAGAATCAATCCCTAAAATTTGAGCAAATCTAGAGGCAGAATTAAAGGTGGTAGCAGAAAAATTAGAAGTACCAAAATTATAACTAGGACGATCCCAAATCTAAACAGTTAAGCCACTAGTAGTTCAAGAAAAATTATAAAAAGAGAAAAGAGAATCGACAGAATTAAATAAAAAAAGAAGAGAACAAGCTGAAAAATATAAAAAAGTAATGGAAGAACGAAGAAAAAAAGTGGCCGAAGGGAATCCTCTTGAAGAAAGTATGATATTATTCAATTAGGTTAGGGATTTAATTCCAATCCCTATTTATTTACTGCAAACGGAATAGCCCATATAGGACCTTTTTGCTATATACAATTTAAATCTAAAATATGATAATTGATAAAGAATATAAAGGTCTGATTACAGTTCGAATTCTAAGAATGAAAAAAGGCATGCGAAAAGGAATGTTTGGAAAAAGTATTAATGATTTAGGATGGTCTGAGTTTGCAAGACAATTTACATAGTTTACTTGATGGAAAATATCTATCTACTTTATACAAAGCAGATCCATACCATTTTGATTTATATGTATGTAGTAGTTGTCATATTAAAAATATGGCTCTAAAATTAAGTGATACTAGGTGGGCTTTCAGTAGTTGTAACAACTTTGCATGATGGAGATATAAATGCAAGTCTAAACCTTAAGACTTATCTCTATTAATAGAACCTTTTTGCTTTTTTGATAGTTTTCTTTGGTATTTTTTAAGTTTATTTTCATTTTTTAATAAATATTTAGGATGATTAATCTTCTCACCTTCACTACTTACTAAAAAATGTTTCATGCTCATATCAATACCAACTGCCTCTTTTTTATCACCTTTAGTTTCATTATTATTTTTAGTATCTAAGCACTCAACTGTTATTGAAATATAATATTTATAGACATAACTTTATAAACTCTATTTTAGGTAGCTTTATATAACCATTTTTTATTCCTATTGAGTTTTTTTGATTATTAGTTCTATAAGTTTCCCTATTTTTCTTACTTTTATATTTAGGAAATCCTTGTGTTCTATTTCCCTTTTAAATTTTTCTAAAAAAATCATTATACGCAGAGTCTAAGTCAAGTTGGACATTACAAAGAGCTAAACTATCAACTTCCTTTAAGGGGATAGAAATTCTTCTTTATATGATATATTCTATGCTTATAAGCTTTATTAACACCCATATATTCTATTATTTTATAATATTATATTCAAGTGTATAATGTCACAGAAGCTAACTTTTAATAATCCCTGCATATATTCAATTAATTGTCACCTAATTATGGGTTGAGCATTCTCTTGTTTTTTTGTAATAAAATTAATCAGTTGCTTTTGCAATATGAATAGGTTTTATTATAGGAATCCGAAACATTAGTCTCTCTAGAAGAATAAGAACGACTTCTAGTATTATTTACACCTAATTTAATTTTAGAATTTTTAACTATAGCCTCATTTTTACTTAAACATTTATAATTTGAATTATCCATGTATTTCTTTTCTAAATTAAAAATATCATCCATTTTGTTTTCAGCATTATTGCTTGACAAATCACAACCTAATACTAACAAGAAGGCTAATATTGTAGATAATAATGAAATAGAAAATTTTTTGTTCATAAATCTCTTCTCCTTAGATTTTAATAATTAAAAGTCACTTTACAAAAACTAAAAAGCAATATAAATAAATATACCTCGCGGGATAGATAGTAGGCTCTATTGCAACAAGCATGACTAATTTTATCTTTTTATGTAATAAAACTAGTCCAAATTTATATTTATTTTTTGCTTTAGCTATAGAAATTATATTCTAAATTAATCATTTTTTAAATATTTATTGGTTTTTATTTGTTAAGCCACACTAGCTTTATTGATGGGTAAATATTAGAAGTATATCAAGATAATATAATTTATTACTTAAATGAAAATCTTAAAAGAACTATACAAATTACTCAGCATCTTCTTTTTTTTTAACTTTTTTAGAAAGTCTAAAAAACTTGTGCTAAAATAAAAAAACACATATTATGCTCGCAATTTTCAAATAGTGTAATTAAGCTCTTGTATTTAATAATAATCAAATACCTTTCTCTAAAGTATAGTCAAATAATAGCAACACTAAAAAGTAGTAATATTCATTAATGTGAATCTCTAAATCTCTGGCATACATTTTAAATGTCATTCAACGCCTTATCTTCACAGGATTGCTATTAATAGGAGAAAGTCTAATGCACTCAATTCTCCATTATTGCTATCCACTTAAAGAGATGGGGGATTTGAAAACATAAACATAACTAAACCATAATAATGATAAAGTTTTCAATCGAATGGGTGAAAAAGTATAAGAATATTTAAGCTCTTCGAGATTTTTAATTAAATTATTATATTTGTCTTTTATAGGCCTTAAATTACAAGATTTTACCTATGTAACATAGCCTCCTACAAACAATTTCCAAACTTCTCCTTCTTTTATTTCGTTTAACCTAGATTCTTCATCAACATAACAAGTATTGTTATTATCTTCTTTAATATTTTTCTTATTATTTTTTATAATTGACCCAATATTTAAAAAACCATTTATTTCTGCGATCTTACCTTCTTTGTCCCTATACTTATCTTTACACTCTCTTAACTTTTTCGATGAAATCAAAACCCCTCCTTATATTTTTTTATATATAAAAGATAAAACAAGAAAATAAATAAACCAAATATAGTCTTTTTGGCTTGTAAAATTTTATTGGAATTTCACTTAATATTTCTTTTATAAATTAAATAAAAACATTGATTTTTGCACAAGCAAGGGTAAAATAAATTCAAGTCTTAATTAAAGATTCTTTTTTTAATAAAATCTTTAATCAAGACTTGAAGTCTTTACAATTCACCACAATAATAACTGGAAGATCTAAACAAATAGAACCACCATTTATAAGTAATATACATCAAATTTCAAATAAGATCAACCCTTATTCACAAATTTTTTATTTCTATTACTAACTACTATTTTTTAAATCAAAGATTATAAAAATAGTAGTTTATATCTTATGTTTTATATACCAAATTATTCATAAGTGCTCAACTTTTAAATTCTTCCATAAACTTTTCTAGCAAATCTTTTTTCTCTATAAAAACTCTATCTAAAAAGTAACCAGTAAATTTGGCGTTTTTGCCATAAAAATCATAACTTTCCTGATTTTCAAGCTGCAATCTTAATATCCTTATTGATTTCTCTTTTGCAATGCCCTTATCTATGTTAAACCTCTTAATCCTACTATAAGTCTCTGCAAATCCTAGTTGCTTAATTTCATCTATTTTTAAATCGCCCGATAGTACATGCTTGTAAAGCCTTAAATATAAGAATGCTTGACTCCTTGCTATGACAAATTTTTTAAGAAAATCATCAAATTTTTTGTATCCATCAAATTTATAAAGTTTTTTAGTCCTTATTTTATATAAAATTTTCATTAATTCAATTCTATTGTCTATTTCGCTTGTGGCAATTCTTCTTATTTGATTTTTATAGCTTTCGTATTCTATTTCATCATCTTTATCACAATTATTTTTTAATTGATTAATACTGGTTTTTCTATCATTTAAAATGATTTCCTTTCGCTCCTTTTTAGACATTAAACCTCCTTTTCTTTTAACAGTAAAAAAGTACGTTCAGCGTACTTTTACTATTTTCTCCAAAGCTTCTTGAGCCTCTTTGTAATACACCGCACTAACATCGGGTTCTTTTAACTCATTAATTAAGACTTTAACGCTGTTAAAGCTATGAATTTTTCCCTTGATTAATATACTATATTTTTTTAACACTTGCTTTTCTACATCTATAAATGTATTTCTATTTTTAATAAACTGATTTTCCACTATTGAAATATCAATCTTTTTATCTTTAAAAAGATTGACTTCTTCTATCGCATCCATTAACATAGGAAATGCTTCTACAGACCATCTTTCAAGCTGAACAGGTATTATAACCTTATTTGTAATATTTAAAGCATTATACAACAGAGGACCCAAACTAGGAGGTGTATCAATCAATATGTAATCAAAATTATTATTAATTAAAATTTTTTTTACACAATACTCTAATAATTGTTCTTTATATCTTTTGTCTTCTTGTTCAAATTTACATAGAATTGGATGAGAAGGAACAATATACATATTATTATTTATTTCGTTTAAATATTTGTTTGGATCAAAATCCTGATAATCTTTAAACATGTAGTAAACATTAATTCCTTCAATACTCTTAATATGCCTAATGAAGTAGCTAGTTAAACTATTTTGAGGATCTAAATCAACCAGTAAAACTTTTTTATTAAAATTCTTAAGAATGTAACTAAAAATAATTGCTAATGCACTTTTACCAACTCCCCCCTTAACTGATGCAATTGTTATTATTTCTGTTTTTTTTCTATCCATTTTTTTATAAATCCTCCATTAGGCAACTTTTTATTGTAAAATTTATATATTTCTCTTTCTAACTTAATTATTAATTTAAGTAAAAATTGATTATACTGTGTTTCTGCTTTTTCTTTTTTAATAAAACGAGACATTCCCCTGATATAACAATATACACTTCCTCTTTTAAATCTAAATTCAATATAATGAATTTTTGAAAATGCATATGACTTTGTTGTATTGTTTTCTTGATATTTTACTATAATGTTTTGTACTGGCCTTCTGTATCCATAATATATACCCAAGAATTCATCATTTTCCTTTAAGGGAAATAAATTAAATTCACTAATTTTTTCTTTATTAAATAGTCCTCTAAATGAAACAAAAAATTTATTTTGCTGATTTTTATTAACACCAAATACATATAAATCACTCATTATCCTTGTATGATATATTTTTCTGTTATTTTTATCTTCCACTTTGGCAAAGATAAGTTTTTTTCGTGTTTTTTTTATTTCTGATTTTTTGATTTTGAGACGCTTTAATAAACTTTCCATAACTAATCCTTAATTAACAATTTATTTACATGCCTCTAATTGTGAACACCATTTATTAGGCTCTACTGTCTCTAAGATCTCGTAATAGTAATAATTGCTAAAGACCTTGCTATATTCTAATCTTTTTTGCTTATCCAAATAATCTTTTAAAATCGGTATTAAAATTTCAATCTTTATTTTATGTCTTAATTGTTCAATAAGTATATTAAAGATATTATTTCTAATATTTGTGTCATTTTCTTTTATATTTATTTTTTCTTGTTTAAACTTATTTTTAAGTTTTTCTGTTATCTTCTCTAAATCTTCGTACTTATTTTTTTCTATGATAAAATGTGGTTTATTCTTATATTGCTCATATATATCTTTTATTTCTATTTCTAATTGCTCGCTTTTATAATTTTCGTTTTCTAATTTAATTTTTACTTCTTTTAGTATTCTTTTCAATTTTTGTTGCTTGTTTTTAAGCTTATTTACTTCTATTACCTTGACAACGTTTAATTTTTCAAAAATGTTTTTTTCAATTAAATTTTCTGCCTTTTTTATCATTTTACATACTTCAATTGTAGCATCTTTTTTTAATCCCAAATTTAAAATAAGAGAGAATATATTTGATTTAAAATTGCATTTCTCAATGTATTTTCTGATTTGTAACTTTTCTATGGATTTACGGCTGTTTCTTTTTTCTTCTTTATTATTAGATATATTATAAAAACACTCCCTATTTTTTACACTACTATTTTCAATGCAATTCTTATTAAAATATGAATCAACACGGCTTTTATATTTTTTCTTTTTTATCTCTTTAAAATGTTTATTAATTAAATGGTAACATACTTTTTTGGGATATTTTAGTTTGTAATGAACTTCGGTCCCCATGTTAATACCTAAATGTCTGTGGTAGTTACTAGTTACTTTAAATACCTTTTCTAATTTGTAAAGATAGTTTTGTAGTGTTTTTAGCTTAACTTCTTTTTGACAATTTCTTCTTATATTATTATTAAAGTAATAAAGTATGTCATTTTGAGTGTATTGTTCAAGATTTGAATTTACATAATTCAGTGTTGATATTAGAATGATTAATTTGTGTTGGTATTTATTTGTAGAGGTTTTTATACTTTTCATTTTCTACCTTCCATTATTGATTGTGGTTTATATCAAGGAATATAATAACTCAATAAGCAATGAAAAGTAAACTATTTTTTAAAAAAAATATTGATTTTTATATGGCCAAACTCAGGCACAATGTCTAGCATTTGTCTATAAACTTCCTATCTAGCGTGTTGATATATAAGCTTTAAACAAAAAAAGGTCGCTATCTTTTGTTAACAATAATTTTAACTTCAAGTTTGCGCAAATTTTCGTCTATTGGCATAGGGGTTATTCTTACTAACTCAGACTGCACAACTCACTAGAGGACTCAAAATTCTATCCAAATATAATAATCTTTAGAATTTTTAAGTCTCGGTGAAAAATTGGGTTTTTTGAAACAAATCTTGCATCACTAGAAGAAAGTTTAATCTCTTCAGTAGATCTGGCTGATTTTACTAATACAATTCTTTTAAGTATTTTATCTAAAATTTTCTGTGTCTTTTTCAAATCACTTGCTATTCATCATCTAATTCACTTAATTTTTCTTTTCTCATTTTGATTTTGGCGTCAAAACTCTCTTCAAGTCTGGGAGTTGCATGGTCCTTCAAAATAATCAACGCCCACCCCTCCATGACTAAAATCTCTACACATATCGGTTATTTTATCTTGCATAGACTTGTGGACTTCAACAAAAGATTGATCTAGAGCCATTTATCAAATTCATTAACTTAAATCAATAAATTTAAAGTTTATGTAAAACATGCTAATTACTATTTCTAAATCAAAAGTCATAATTTTTTATGACAGCTTTTAAGAGTAGTCATCATTAAACAACTTTATTATTAGAGCTTAATTAAGCATTTACACGAGGCAAAGACTTAATTAAGCTCTAATGGCGGTCACAAATTAAGGTAAATTTTAAATGAAAAACTTATCCTTTACTTAGAAGGATACACCAATTTAAAAATAAAAGCAATAAATCAACAATTCAACAATCATATTAATAAACTATTTAAATTTTTTCTTTAAATTCTCTTATAATTTGTTCAACCCAATCTTTTTTATCGAAAAAACTTTGTCTAAAAATAACTCTGTAAATTTACAGTTTTTTATAAAATAAATAACTTTCTTGATTTTTAAGCTTAAGTCTTTTATATCCATCGAGTTTATAATAAACTTTATTTTTGGTTTCCATTAAATATATATGGCCTCTATCTTATTATAGATGTTCCCTTTTACATTATCTTTTAATTTATTTTTTAATAATTCAAATCTTTCTTTATCATTAAATGAATTTATATCATTATTGACATCCAAAATATAATTTTTTATATCTTTTAGTTTATTTTTTAATAATTCAAATCTTTCTTTATCATTAAATGAATTTATATCATTATTGACATCCAAAATATAATTTTTTATGATTTAAATTTCTTAGATCAATAGTTATTTCATTAATATTTTTTATTCATAAAATCTCCTCGTTTAGTTTAATTTTATTACTTTATAAATTGTCTGGCGCTGGACAGTTTATATTGGGGGTTTCCCATTTTTTTGAATAAGTTCTTATATAAAATATCAAATTATTTAATATATAATATTATTCCAATATGGAATTTGATTTAAAAGCAAATACCATATGTTTGCAATTTTTTTTATTTGGTTCCATTTTTCTGATACAATGCCTAAAAAGCATTCTTTCTTTGCATTATTTTCAATAATTTTTTGTGTGTATCGGGCTTTTAAGCCTAATGTGTGGCATTTAAAGAATATCTCAATACTATATAGTCACAATTGACTTTTAATTTTGTTATTTCTATTTTCAATTCTGAATCAATAGCTTTGTGCTTATTTAGGTAATAGAAATATCTATTTAAGCTGTATAATGTCAAATGGCTAGGATTAAATCCAAATGATTTTCTATTTGTAAGTGTAGTTTTACCAACATCACCTTTTATGCTGGTAATTGTTATTATTTTTGTTCTTTTTCTATCCATTTTGTTATAAGCCCTCCATTTGATAATTTTTTGTCGTAAAATTCATATATTTCTTTTTCCAAAGTTAAAATAATTTTGATAAGAGATTTATAATATTTTTTTTAATTTTATCTTTTCTTAATAAATAAGAAATTCCTACAATATAACAAAATATGCTTCCTTTCTTAAATTTAAATTGTATGTAGTGTATGCTTCTGTTTTTTCCCTATCAAACAATTTTCTAAATTGGATAAAAAATCTGTGTTTTTGATTCTTTTTTGTTTCAAATGCATGAAAGTCTAAAAGTATTTTCGTATGATATATCTTTTTTTCGATTTTAACAAAAATTTTGTTTTTGTCTGTTTCGATTTTTTTGTATTTTTCTTTAAGTTTTTCTAAAAGTTTTTTCATAGTCTACCTTCTATCTAATAAAGTCTACCTTCTATCTAATAACTTTTCGGTTGTCAAAAAATTTATTTGTGTTTTTTATTAAATTTAGTAGATCTAAATAGTATTTGTTGTTAAGTAGATAGGAATATTTCGGTTTTTCTATTTGAATTAAATACTAACAACACAAAAAAATATAAAAACCAATATACTTAACATATTATTTGAACAATTAAAATCAAAATTTGAAATTGACAATGAAATTTTACTAAGAATGGTAAAAAAGTATATTAGGTTTATCTATGTTTTTTTATTATTTGGTTTAAATCATCATATTTGTTGTGATCTATTATAAAATGAGGCTTATTTTTGTATTGTAAATATACATTTTAAAAGTCTTTTTCTAGTTCCTTTTTATTTAGTCCTTCTTTTTTAAGATTTCTTTTGTTTTTTCTAATAATATACTTAGTTCTCTTCTTTTCATTTTCATATTCTTTTTTGGTTTTCTTTTATTATAGAATTCTTTTTTAAAAGAGTATTCTATTTTCTTAATTTATAAAAAAATAAAATCAAGGTAAGAACTATTTAAAATAAATCTTGTGAATCTTTAGTAGTGAATGATTGTCTGTCCTAGTAACTTAGAACTTAGAAAGTTAGCAAAGCAAACTTTCCATCCTTCTTCATCTCATTACCAAAATCCGCATCCTCATCACCCTTTCCAATAGCAGCAGCAATCGGATTTGTAGCCTCCCCAGGCTTCTCTCCATCCTGCTCAGCCTCACCAGCAGCCTTAACAATCGCACTTAATATCTGCTCCCCACTAACAGCACCAGCCGCCTTGCTAGCAGCCTCACTGTCCCCAGCATTAGCATTATCAACTTTCCCAAACAACTTCCCTGCCTTTTTATTATTCTCCCCTGCAGCAGCAGCAACTTTCAGCTTTTCACTCCCCCCAGCAGCTTCAACAATCTCCTTTATTCCCTTAGCAATCCCCGTCACACTCGCCTCATCAGCAGCCTTCGCAGCACTATTATCAGCCACAACTTCTCCAATTGCATCAGTACCACTTGAAGCCCCCTCAGCTGTCTTTACACAGCTTTTACCAGCTTATCCAACAACTCGCTAACTTCTTTAATAGCCCCCTCAGCCTTCTCTTTCTCACCACCACCACTCTTCACAGCAAACTTTCCATCCTTAGCCATCCCCCTCAAAGCAATAGCAGCAGCAATCTGATCATCCTTCTTCATCTCATGATTAAACTCCGCACCCCCATCTTTATCCCCAATAGCAGCAGCAATCGGATTTTTAGCATCCTCAGGCTTCTTTCCCTCCTGATCAGCCGCACCAGCAGCCTTAACAATCGCACTTAATATCTGCTCCCCACTAACAGCACTAACAGCACCAGCCGCCTTGCTAGCAGCCTCACTGTCCCCAGCAGCAGCACCAGCCTTCCCAAACAACTTCCCTGCCTTTTCATTGCTCTCCCCTTTAGCAGCAGCAACAGCTTTCAGCTTTTCACTACTCCCCCCAGCAGCTTCAACAATCTCCTTTATCCCCTTAGCAATCCCCGTCACACTCGCCTTATCAGCAGCCTTCGCAGCATTATTATTATCCACAACTTTTCCAATTGCATCAGTACCATTTGAAGCCCCCTCAGCTGTCTTTACAGTTGTTACCAGCTTATCCAACAACTCGCTAACTTCTTTAATAGCCCCCTCAGCCTTCCCTTTCTCACCACCACTCTTCACAGCAAACTTTCCATCCTTAGCCATCCCCCTCAAAGCAATAGCAGCAGCAATCTGATCATCCTTCTTCATCCCCTCCTTATTAAACTCCGCACCATCATCCGCATTACCCTTCCCAATAGCAGCAGCAATCGGATTTTTAGCCTCCTCAGGCTTCTTTCCCTCCTGCTCAGCCGCACCAGCAGCTGCAGCCGTAACAATCGCACTTAATATCTGCTCCCCACTAACAGCACTAACAGCACCAGCCGCCTTGCTAGCAGCCTCACTGTCCCCATTAGCAGCATCACCAGCTTTCCCAAACAACTTCCCTGCCTTTTTATTATTCTCCCTTGTAGCAGCAGCAACTTTCAGCTTTTCACTCCCCCCAGCAGCTTCAACAATCTCCTTTATCCCCTTAGCAATCCCCGTCACACTCTCCTTATCAGCAACCTTCGCAGCAGCATCATTAGCCACAACTTCTCCAATTGCATCAGTACCACTTGAAGCCCCCTCAGCTGTCTTTACACAGCTTTTACCAGCTTATCCAACAACTCGCTAGCTCCCTTAATAGCCCCCTCAGCCTTCCCTTTCTCATCACCACTCTTCACAGCAAACTTTCCATCCTTAGCCATCCCCCTCAAAGCAATAGCAGCAGCAATCTGATCATCCTTCTTCATCTCATGATCAAACTCCGCACCATTCTCCGCATCACCCTTCCCAATAGCAGCAGCAATCGGATTTTTAGCATCCCCAGGCTTCTTTCCCTCCTGATCACCAGCAGCCGCACCAGCAGCCTTAACAATCGCACTTAATATCTGCTCCCCACTAACAGCACCAGCCGCCTTGCTAGCAGCCTCACTGTCCCCAGCATTACCAGCATCAACTTTCCCAAACAACTTCCCTGCCTTTTTATTATTCTCCCCTGTAGCAGCAGCAACTTTCAGCTTTTTACTCCCCCCAGCAGCTTCAACAATCTCCTTTATCCCCTTAGCAATCCCCTTCACACTCTCCTTATCAGCAGCCTTCGCAGCAGCATCATCAGCCACAACTTCTCCAATTGCAGCAGTACCACTTGAAGCCTCCTCAGCTGTCTTTACAGCTGTTACCAGCTTATCCAACAACTCGCTAACTTCCTTAATAGCCCCCTCAGCCTTCCCTTTCTCATTATTATCCTTCTTCACAGCAAACTTTCCATCCTTAGCCATCCCCCTCAAAGCAATAGCAGCAGCAATCTGATCATCCTTCTTCATCTCATCCTTAAACTCCGCACCATTCTCATTACCCTTCCCAATAGCAGCAGCAATCGGATTTTTAGCCTCTGCAGGCTTCTTTCCCTCCTGCTCAGCCGCACCAGCAGCCGTAACAATCGCACTTAATATCTGCTCCCCACTAACAGCACTAACAGCACCAGCCGCCTTGCTAGCAGCCTCACTGTCCCCAGCATGAGCAGCATCACCAACCTTCCCAAACAACTTCCCTGCCTTTTCATTGCCCTCTTTAGCAGCAGCAACTTTCAGCTTTTCACTCCCCCCAGCAGCTTCAACAATCTCCTTTATCCCCTTAGCAATCCCCTTCACACTATCCTTATCAGCAGCCTTCGCAGCATCAGCCACAACTTCTCCAATTGCATCAGTACCACTTGAAGCCCCCTCAGCTGTCTTTACAGCTGTTACCAGCTTATCCAACAACTCGCTAGCTCCCTTAATAGCCCCCTCAGCCTTCCCTTTCTCATCATCATTCTTCACAGCAAACTTTCCATCCTTAGCCATCCCCCTCAAAGCAATAGCAGCAGCAATCTGATCATCCTTCTTCATCCCATCACCAAAATCCGCACCATTCTCCGCATCACCCTTCCCAATAGCAGCAGCAATCGGATTTGTAGCATCTGCAGGCTTCTTTCCCTCCTGATCAGCCTCACTAGCAGCCGCACCAGCAGCCGTAACAATCGCACTTAATATCTGCTCCCCACACTAACCAGCACTAACAGCACCAGCCGCCTTGCTAGCAGCCTCACTGTCCCCATTAGCACCAGCACCAGCACCAGCCTTCCCAAACAACTTCCCTGCCTTTTTATTATTCTCCCCTTCAGCAGCAGCAGCTTTCAGCTTTTTACTCCCCCCAGCAGCTTCAACAATCTCCTTTATCCCCTTAGCAATCCCCGTCACACTCGCCTTATCAGCAGCCTTCGCAGCACCAGCATTAGCCACAACTTCTCCAATTGCATCAGTACCGCTTGAAGCCCCCTCAGCTGTCTTTACAGCTTTTACCAGCTTATCCAACAACTCGCTAACTTCCTTAATAGCCCCCTCAGCCTTCCCTTTCTCACCATCATTACTCTTCACAGCAAACTTTCCATCCTTAGCCATCCCCCTCAAAGCAATAGCAGCAGCAATCTGATCATCCTTCTTCATCTCATCCTTACCAAAATCCGCACCATCCTCATTACCCTTCCCAATAGCAGCAGCAATCGGATTTGTAGCCTCTGCAGGCTTCTCTCCATCCTGCTCACCAGCAGCCGCAGCCGTAACAATCGCACTTAATATCTGCTCCCCACTAACAGCACTAACAGCACCAGCCGCCTTGCTAGCAGCCTCACTGTCCCCAGCATGAGCATCATCAACTTTCCCAAACAACTTCCCTGCCTCTTTATTATTCTCCCTTGTAGCAGCAGCAACAGCTTTCAGCTTTTCACTCCCCCCAGCAGCTTCAACAATCTCCTTTATCCCCTTAGCAATCCCCGTCACACTCGCCTTATCAGCAGCCTTCGCATCATTATCCACAACTTCTCCAATTGCATCAGTACCACTTGAAGCCCCCTCAGCCTTCCCTTTCTCATTATTACCCTTCACAGCAAACTTTCCATCCTTAGCCATCCCCCTCAAAGCAATAGCAGCAGCAATCTGATCATCCTTCTTCATCCCATCACCAAAATCCGCATCCTCATCTTTATTCCCAATAGCAGCAGCAATCGGATTTGTAGCATCTGCAGGCTTCTTTCCATCCTGCTCAGCCGCATCCGCAGCCTTAACAATCGCACTTAATATCTGCTCCCCACTAACAGCACTAACAGCACCAGCCGCCTTGCTAGCAGCCTCACTGTCCCCATGAGCATTAGCACCAGCCTTCCCAAACAACTTCCCTGCCTTTTCATTGCCCTCTTTAGCAGCAGCAACTTTCAGCTTTTCACTCCCCCTAGCAGCTTCAACAATCTCCTTTATCCCCTTAGCAATCCCCGTCACACTCGCCTTATCAGCAACCTTAGCATCATTATCCACAACTTCTCCAATTGCATCAGTACCACTTGAAGCCCCCTCAGCTGTCTTTACAGCTGTTACCAGCTTATCCAACAACTCGCTAACTTCTTTAATAGCCCCCTCAGCCTTCTCTTTCTCATTATTACCCTTCACAGCAAACTTTCCATCCTTAGCCATCCCCCTCAAAGCAATAGCAGCAGCAATCTGATCATCCTTCTTCATCTCATCCTGATCAAACTCCGCACCATCCCCATTACCCTTCCCAATAGCAGCAGCAATCGGATTTTTAGCATCCTCAGGCTTCTCTCCATCCTGCTCAGCCTCACCAGCAGCCTTAACAATCGCACTTAATATCTGCTCCCCACTAACAGCACTAACAGCACCAGCCGCCTTGCTAGCAGCCTCACTGTCCCCAGCAGCACCATCAACTTTCCCAAACAACTTCCCTGCCTTTTTATTATTCTCCCCTTCAGCAGCAGCAGCTTTCAGCTTTTCACTCCCCCCAGCAGCTTCAACAATCTCCTTTATCCCCTTAGCAATCCCCTTCACACTATCCTTATCAGCAGCCTTCGCAGCACCAGCATTATCCACAACTTCTCCAATTGCAGCAGCTCCCTTAATAGCCCCCTCAGCCTTCCCTTTCTCATCATTCTTCACAGCAAACTTTCCATCCTTAGCCATCCCCCTCAAAGCAATAGCAGCAGCAATCTGATCATCCTTCTTCATCCCATCCTCACCAAAATCCGCATCCCCATCACCCTTCCCAATAGCAGCAGCAATCGGATTTTTAGCCTCTGCAGGCTTCTCTCCATCCTGCTCAGCCGCACCAGCAGCCGCAGCCTTAACAATCGCACTTAATATCTGCTCCCCACTAACAGCACTAACAGCACCAGCTGCCTTGCTAGCAGCCTCACTGTCCCCAGCAGCTTCAACAATCTCCTTTATCCCCTTAGCAATCCCCGTCACACTCGCCTTATCAGCAACCTTAGCAGCATCAGCCACAACTTCTCCAATTGCAGCAGTACCACTTGAAGCCCCCTCAGCTGTCTTTACAGCTTTTACCAGCTTATCCAACAACTCGCTAACTCCTTTAATAGCCCCCTCAGCCTTCTCTTTCTCACCACCATCCTTCACAGCAAACTTTCCATCCTTAGCCATCCCCCTCAAAGCAATAGCAGCAGCAATCTGATCATCCTTCTTCATCCCATCCTGATTAAACTCCGCATCCCCATCTTTATCCCCAATAGCAGCAGCAATCGGATTTTTAGCCTCCTCAGGCTTCTTTCCCTCCTGATCACCAGCAGCCTCACCAGCAGCCTTAACAATCGCACTTAATATCTGTTCCCCACTAACAGCACTAACAGCACCAGCCGCCTTGCTAGCAGCCTCACTGTCCCCATGAGCATTAGCACCAGCCTTCCCAAACAACTTCCCTGCCCCTTTATTATTCTCCCCTTTAGCAGCAGCAACTTTCAGCTTTTCACTCCCCCCTGCAGCTTCAACAATCTCCTTTATCCCCTTAGCAATCCCCGTCACACTATCCTTATCAGCAGCCTTCGCAGCATTATCCACAACTTCTCCAATTGCAGCAGTACCACTTGAAGCCCCCTCAGCTGTCTTTACAGCTTTTACCAGCTTATCCAACAACTCGCTAGCTCCCTTAATAGCCCCCTCAGCCTTCCCTTTCTCATCCTTCTTCACAGCAAACTTTCCATCCTTAGCCATCCCCCTCAAAGCAATAGCAGCAGCAATCTGATCATCCTTCTTCATCCCATCACCAAAATCCGCACCATCATCCGCATTACCCTTCCCAATAGCAGCAGCAATCGGATTTTTAGCATCCCCAGGCTTCTCTCCATCCTGATCAGCCGCACCAGCAGCCGCAGCCTTAACAATCGCACTTAATATCTGCTCCCCACTAACAGCACTAACAGCACCAGCCGCCTTGCTAGCAGCCTCACTGTCCCCATTAGCATCAGCACCAGCCTTCCCAAACAACTTCCCTGCCTCTTTATTATTCTCCCCTGTAGCAGCAGCAACTTTCAGCTTTTCACTCCCCCCAGCAGCTTCAACAATCTCCTTTATCCCCTTAGCAATCCCCGTCACACTCGCCTTATCAGCAGCCTTCGCAGCATTATCCACAACTTCTCCAATTGCATCAGTACCACTTGAAGCCCCCTCAGCTGTCTTTACAGCTTTTACCAGCTTATCCAACAACTCAGCAGCTCCCTTAATAGCCCCCTCAGCCTTCCCTTTCTCACCACCATCCTTCACAGCAAACTTTCCATCCTTAGCCATCCCCCTCAAAGCAATAGCAGCAGCAATCTGATCATCCTTCTTCATCTCATCCTTAAACTCCGCACCATTCTCCTCATTACCCTTCCCAATAGCAGCAGCAATCGGATTTGTAGCATCCCCAGGCTTCTTTCCCTCCTGATCAGCCGCATCAGCAGCCTTAACAATCGCACTTAATATCTGCTCCCCACTAACAGCACTAACAGCACCAGCCGCCTTGCTAGCAGCCTCACTGTCCCCAGCATTAGCACCAGCACCAGCCTTCCCAAACAACTTCCCTGCCCCTTTATTACTCTCCCCTGTAGCAGCAGCAACTTTCAGCTTTTCACTCCCCCCAGCAGCTTCAACAATCTCCTTTATCCCCTTAGCAATCCCCGTCACACTCGCCTTATCAGCAACCTTTGCAGCACCAGCATTAGCCACAACTTCTCCAATTGCATCAGTACCACTTGAAGCCCCCTCAGCTGTCTTTACAGCTTTTACCAGCTTATCCAACAACTCAGCAGCTCCCTTAATAGCCCCCTCAGCCTTCCCTTTCTCACCACCACCACTCTTCACAGCAAACTTTCCATCCTTAGCCATCCCCCTCAAAGCAATAGCAGCAGCAATCTGATCATCCTTCTTCATCCCATCATGATTAAACTCCGCACCATTCTCCGCATCACCCTTCCCAATAGCAGCAGCAATCGGATTTTTAGCATCCCCAGGCTTCTTTCCCTCCTGATCACCAGCAGCCGCACCAGCAGCCTTAACAATCGCACTTAATATCTGCTCCCCACTAACAGCACTAACAGCACCAGCCGCCTTGCTAGCAGCCTCACTGTCCCCAGCATGAGCAGCATCAACTTTCCCAAACAACTTCCCTGCCTTTTCATTGCCCTCTTTAGCAGCAGCAACTTTCAGCTTTTTACTCCCCCCAGCAGCTTCAACAATCTCCTTTATCCCCTTAGCAATCCCCTTCACACTCGCCTTATCAGCAACCTTCGCAGCATTATCATCAGCCACAACTTCTCCAATTGCAGCAGTACCACTTGAAGCCCCCTCAGCTGTCTTTACAGCTTTTACCAGCTTATCCAACAACTCGCCAGCTCCCTTAATAGCCCCCTCAGCCTTCCCTTTCTCATCATTCTTCACAGCAAACTTTCCATCCTTAGCCATCCCCCTCAAAGCAATAGCAGCAGCAATCTGATCATCCTTCTTCATCTCATCCTTAAACTCCGCACCATCCTCATTACCCTTCCCAATAGCAGCAGCAATCGGATTTTTAGCCTCCCCAGGCTTCTCTCCATCCTGCGCAGCCTCACCAGCAGCCTTAACAATCGCACTTAATATCTGCTCCCCACTAACAGCACTAACAGCACCAGCCGCCTTGCTAGCAGCCTCACTGTCCCCAGCATTACCAGCACCAGCCTTCCCAAACAACTTCCCTGCCTTTTCATTATTCTCCCCTTCAGCAGCAGCAACTTTCAGCTTTTCACTCCCCCCAGCAGCTTCAACAATCTCCTTTATTCCCTTAGCAATCCCCGTCACACTCGCCTTATCAGCAACTTGGCTTTTACAATTAATAAAAACAAAGAAAGTTGTTAATAAAATTGCACTTGAAATTTTTTTCATATTTTTTTGTTTAATGATTGTTTTGAACATTTAAAAAATGTTTTTGTTAAGAGGCTTTTATTCTTTGTTTAAGTTAAAGTTAAATAATAATAACTAGTTTTTTTAATTGGATTTGTGAATTTTGCCTACTTCCGTATCACATATAATAAAGTTTGATGACATATATAGTATTTTTATTGCTTGAGAGTTTTAACAAGTGTAGGTGAGAGAATTTTTCATTTCTTTTATTATAAAGAATAAAAGAAATGAAAAATTCTCTCACCTACACTTGTTAAAACTCTCTTTTTGAGTTAAGATGATAACTTATACTTTTCATTATAAGGAGACGATGAATATGAAAAAAATTTCAAGTGCAATTTTATTAACAACTTTCTTTGTTTTTATTAATTGTAAAAGCCAAGTTGCTGATAAGGACGACCCAACAAACAAATTTTACCAATCTGTCATACAATTAGGTAACGGATTTCTTGATGTATTCACATCTTTTGGTGGGTTAGTAGCAGAGGCTTTTGGATTTAAATCAGATCCAAAAAAATCTGATGTAAAAACCTATTTTACTACTGTAGCTGCCAAATTGGAAAAAACAAAAACCGATCTTAATAGTTTGCCTAAGGAAAAAAGCGATATAAGTAGTACGACGGGGAAACCAGATAGTACAGGTTCTGTTGGAACTGCCGTTGAGGGGGCTATTAAGGAAGTTAGCGAGTTGTTGGATAAGCTGGTAAAAGCTGTAAAGACAGCTGAGGGGGCTTCAAGTGGTACTGCTGCAATTGGAGAAGTTGTGGCTGATGCTGATGCTGCAAAGGTTGCTGATAAGGCGAGTGTGAAGGGGATTGCTAAGGGGATAAAGGAGATTGTTGAAGCTGCTGGGGGGAGTGAAAAGCTGAAAGCTGTTGCTGCTGCTAAAGGGGAGAATAATAAAGGGGCAGGGAAGTTGTTTGGGAAGGCTGGTGCTGCTGCTCATGGGGACAGTGAGGCTGCTAGCAAGGCGGCTGGTGCTGTTAGTGCTGTTAGTGGGGAGCAGATATTAAGTGCGATTGTTACGGCTGCTGATGCGGCTGAGCAGGATGGAAAGAAGCCTGAGGAGGCTAAAAATCCGATTGCTGCTGCTATTGGGGATAAAGATGGGGGTGCGGAGTTTGGTCAGGATGAGATGAAGAAGGATGATCAGATTGCTGCTGCTATTGCTTTGAGGGGGATGGCTAAGGATGGAAAGTTTGCTGTGAAGGATGGTGAGAAAGAGAAGGCTGAGGGGGCTATTAAGGGAGCTGCTGAGTCTGCAGTTCGCAAAGTTTTAGGGGCTATTACTGGGCTAATAGGAGACGCCGTGAGTTCCGGGCTAAGGAAAGTCGGTGATTCAGTGAAGGCTGCTAGTAAAGAAACACCTCCTGCCTTGAATAAGTGATTTAATTAAGTGTATGGACACGACTATGCCCTCATGATTGAGGAAATAGTCGAGAGATATATATACTAAAAGATAATAAATA
>NC_001852.1 GCF_000008685.2 Borreliella burgdorferi B31
AAAAATATTTTTATTTATATTTTATTGTAATTATTCTTAAATGATATATAATATCAATTAAGAATAATTATTATTTATAATATATATTCCTACTTAGATAAAAGGAGATATTTTTATGAGAAAAAGTTTGTTTTTATATACATTATTAATGGGAGGATTGATGTCTTGCAATTTAGATTCCAAATTATCTAGTAACAAAGAACAAAAAAATAACAATAATGTAAAAGAAGTTTCGAATAGTGTTCAAGAAGATGGTCTTAATGATTTATATAGTAATCAAGAAAAGCAAAAAAGCTTTACTAAAAATTTTGGAGAATGGAAATATGAGGATTTAATTAATCCTATAGAGCCTATAATACCTTCAGAATCACCAAAGAATAAGGCTAATATACCAAATATTTCAATTGTGCATACTCAAAAAAAAGAGATAAAAGAGGAGGATTTAATCCCTTCTACTAATGAAGAAAAGGAAGCTGATGAAGCAATTAAATATTTAGAAGAAAATATTCTTCAAAACTCTAAATTTTCTGAATTAATTAGAGAAGTACGTGTACTTAAAGATGAATATGCTTTAATAAACTCTGATTTTTATGATGTAATTGAAAAGATTCACAATAAAAAAACATCATTAATGGAAAATTATAAGAACAATAGAGATAAGATAAATAAATTAACACTGTTGCAAAATAATTTAAAGATAAATATTGAACTTGAGCAGCTTATAAATATGATTGATATTGCAGAAAATGAAATAAGATCTGCGGCTTTCTTTTTTGACACCGCTCAGAAAAGGTTAAAAGAAAGTATTATTAAAAGATTAGAGAGTAAAAATAATAGATCTTATTATGCATTAGAATTGTCTAGACAGGCTTTAAGTGACGCAAGAAGTGCTTTAAGCAGTTTAGAATCTTTTGCTTTTAAAAGAGCTGAACCAATGGTAAGAAAGAAAAAAATAAAAGAGCTTATTAAACATGCAAAAACTGTTTTAGAAAGTCTCAATAAAAAATAACAAAGAATATTCCACCTATAATTTCTATGAAATTTAGGTGGAAATAAATTTACAAAGTAAATTAAATAACAAAAATAATAATAAACTTATTTTTTTTATATCATGCTCCCTAGTTCTAGTATCTACTAGACCGTTTGATAATAGATTTACCTATTACTCTAAAAATAGGGGGGTCATAATTAGGCCTGGTTATAAAATAATGAAACATATCTTAGAAATTCAAAATAATATAGCACTAATAACAACAAGACTATCCAAAACTGATCGTTTTTCTCATGCTTTCGTTACTTCTAAAATATCAGAATTAAGCATTATTCCACTAGGATATGTTTTCCCAATTTATATACAAGAAGATAGCGAAACACCTGAGAGAGTTAAAAAAGAAAACTTTAAAAATAAATTTAGACATTTTCTTGATGTTAAATACAATAAAAAATTTACTGCAGAAGAAATACTTGGCTATATTTACGCAATTCTTTATTCAAATATCTATCGAGATAGATTCTACGAACACCTACAAATAGACTTTCCTAAAATTATTTTCGTAGATAATTCTGACATATTTGTAACACTTGGCAAACTTGGAACAGATCTCATTAATTCTCATTTAGTAAAAGTTGTTCCAACAATAAATATCAACATTGGAAAATGTTTTTCATTTTTAGATGAAACCCTAAAACAAAACTCAATCATAGAAAAAGTTTTTTATAAAGAAGAAACAAATGAACTTTACTATAACCAAACTTCTAGATTTATTAATGTTTCCAAAGAGGTGTATAACTATACTATTGGGAGTTGGCAAACTCTAAAAAGTTACTTAACTTATAGAAAAGGCAGAGAAATGCCCTCAAAAGAAGTTGAACATCTCGAAAAAGTCATCAAAACAATTCATTATACAATTGGCATACAAAAAAAATAGATAGCATAATTTCAAATTTAAAAGAGTTTAATGAAAACTTTACATTAAAATCTGCTTAGAACAGCAAAGAAATTCAAACAATATCTTTAAGAAAAGATTCAACTCCATAAATAAAATCTAAAAATTGTGCTAACATTTGTTTATCAAAACTTAATTATTAGGAGGTAATATTAATATGAAAAAAATTTTCACATTAATATTAATTTTTAGTTTAACAATGCAAATCTTTGCACAAGATAAACTTGAAAAAGGTGTTGGAGTGGAGATATCGCGACTGTAATGAAATATGAAAGCGAAAAAGCAACCATACTAGCACCATTACTTTTGAATATCTTTTTGTCTTTAGGGATAGGATCTTTTGTTCAAGGAGATTATATTGGTGGTGGTGCACTACTTGGCTCTCAAGTGCTTGGAAGGAATACTTATAATGGCTGGACACATGATCGTAGGAGGTATTGGAGGCGTTACAGAAAGCACAGCAACAGTAATAACCGGAGGAGTATTATCAGGAATAGGAGGGCTCACAATTGTAGCATCCTACATAACTGGAATTATTATTCCATTTAAATTTGCTAATAGATACAACGCAGACCTTAAAAAAAGGCTCGGCATTGCACTTGCGGGGGTTGAACCCAATTTTGACATTGGAATAAACGGATTCCAACTGTCGTTTAAAAAATCCTATTGAAGATCAATTTACCTAGAAAAAGATTGTTCAAATATTATTAGGGCTTAAAGAAACTCTCTTGCTAAAGAACTTCTTTAAGCCCTTCAATTGTAAATGATTCCATAAGGCAGCTCAAACGTAAATTATTTTACATTCATACTACGCCATTTATATTATAGATTAAATTTAAATTAATATCAAGCGTCTTTATGTGAACTGCTATTTCTAAATCAAAGATTATAGAAATAGCTTCTTGTTTCATCCCATGATAGCTTTTTAGGCTCTAAAAGAACGGTCATCCACTAGAGCATGGTCCACAAGCTTTACTTCGGGCAGTTCCTGCCTTAGTTTTTATTTCTTTATAAGAATAAGCCTTAAGGTTTAGACTTGCATTTATATCTCTATCATGCAAAGTGTTACAACTACTACAAGTCCACTTAGCATCACTTAATCTTAGAGTCGTATTTTTAATGTGACAACTACTGCATAGTTTACTTGATGGAAAATCTCTATCTACTTTATACAAAGAGGATCCATACCACTCTGATTTGTATGATAATTGTCTTACAAACTCAGACCATCCTAAATCATTAATACTTTTTCCAAACATTCCTTTTTGCATGCCTTTAATTGATAAATTTTCTATTACTATGTTTTTATAATTGGATACAAAGTAATAAGATAATTTATGCAAAAAGTCTTTTCTTTGATTTGAAATTTTCTTATGCAGCTTAGCAACTCTTAATCTAGATTTAGCCCTATTAATAGAACCTTTTTGCTTTTTTGATAGTTTTCTTTGATATTTTTTAAGTTTATTTTCATTTTTTAATAAATATTTAGGATGATTGATTTTCTCACCCCCACTACTTACTAAAAAGTGTTTCATACTCATATCAATACCAACTATCTCTTCTTTATCACCTTTAGTTTCATTGTTATTTTTAGTATCTAAGCACTCAACTGTTATTGAAATATGATATTTATCATCAGTATCTTTTTCTACTACTACATTTTTAACAAGCTCATTATCTTTAATGCACCTATGTAGACACAACTTTATAAACCCTATTTTAGGTAGTTTTTATAACCATTTTCTATTCTTATTGAGTTTTTTTGATTATTAGTTCTATAAGTTTGCCTATTTTTCTTACTTTTATATTTAGGAAATCCTTGCATTTTATTTCCTTTTTTAATTTCTCTAAAAAAATTACTATACGCAAAATTTAAGTCGATCCACGCACTACAAAGAGCCAAACTATCAACTTCCTTTAAAAAAGGAAATTCTTCTTTATATTTACTTGGATAGGTAATAAGATTTTGTCCATTATTTTTATAATAATCTTTCTTATCACTTAACATTTTGTTATACAAAAATCTTACACATCCAAATACTTTTGAAAAATATTTTTTTTGATTGGTGTTGGGATATATTCTGCACTTATAAGCTTTATTAGCACTCATTATTTTTTATAATTATAATATTATATTTTAACTTGCGTTATAAATTCATCTCCACCTAAATATGAAAAAATTCATAAAAATTAAATATTGAGAGTTAGGCAAATTATAATTTTATCTAAAAATAACAAAGAATACTCCACCTACAATTTCTATGAAAAAAGTATTTACTTTTCTGAAAAAATTGTGCATTATATATAATATAAATCCCATAAGGAGTTCAACAATGATTAATAATTCAAAAAAGCCAAATTGTCACAACAAGTTACAACAAAAATTAATAGTTCTTCTTTCAACACTTGCATACGTAAACAGCAAATATAATAAATATACCCAAAAAAACATACTCTATTGCTTTAATGAAAACCTAAAAAGAAATGGACAACCTACCACTACACTAAGAACAATGCAAAATTATCTTTATAAATTAGAAAAAGTATTTAAAGTAACAACTAACTACTACAAACACTTAGGGATAAATTTCGGAACTGAAATTTACTATAAGCTAAATTATTCTAAAAAAGAGTGTTATCTTAAAATCAATCAACATTTTAGAGAAAAAAAAGACTATAGGTTTAAAGCTAGAGTTGATAACTATCTTAACGACAAATTTAATAAAAATGGGAGTGTAGATTTAGTGGAGTGTTTAAATAATAAAAATAATAATATAAAAGAAGAAAGAAAGATTATACAAATAGAAAAGTATCAAGTAATAAAATACTTCAATAAATGCAACTTTTCTTTATTAAAAGAAATTCTTCCAATTTTAAATTTGGATATTAATAAAGATGAATTGATTAAAATACTCAAAATTATAAAAAGAATTGAAATCAACCTAACAAAAAATAAAAATACATATTTAAATGTGTCTTATTTTAAAGAAAAGCAAAACAAATTAAAGAAAATATTAAGCAACACTCAACAACAATTAGAAAAAAATGGATATAATCCTGAGCAATTAGAAATAAGTTTCCAAAAAATATATGAAAATTACAAAACTAAACCCCATTTTATCATTGAAAATCATAAATATAAAGATTTAAGCCATATAAAACGCAAATTAGAAAAATCAATTGAAAGAAAAAAAGAAAACTTACAAAAAGATTGCGAAAATATGAGGACAAACATTTTCAATATACTCATTGAACAACTAAAAAAAGAAGTAAAAATTGACGTTTTAAAACCAATTTTAAAAATCTATTTGAATAGCAAAAATAAATTAGAATATAATAAAGTATTTAATAATAATTATTATTATGAATTATTAGAAATAATAAAAAAGGAAAAAAATCTTCAGTTAAAAGAAGTTGTATAAGAATTAAATATGCAAAACATGGCAAAATCCATACAATTAGTTAAACCAATAGTTAGATGTTCAAATAAAAAAGATCTTTTTATTAAGATTGAAAAAGATAATGATAAAACAATATATCACACAAAAATAATGATGGATATTTATAAATTTGGACTTAATAAGAAAAAAAATAAATATCGTATATCATTAAGAGGATTATTTAATCAATCAAAAGTTGAAGAATTTAATTTATTTACATTAAGAGCAGATGATAAATTTTTAGGCATTTATTACGGGTATAAAAAACGAATAAAGAAAATTTTTGTGAAGTACCAAGTTGGCGGAATTGAAAAATCTTATTCTTTGTCAAAGACATATTACATGGAGGTTAGATTTAAAAAGGGAAGTATTTTTTGCTACTTTAAGAGCTTACCCAGGATACTAAAAAAAGAAAATGTTAATACGACCTACAATAAAGCATTATTTAGTATGTTTACGACATTAGAAAGGCAAGTATATGATTTTTATGATAAAAAATACCCACAAAAAGGACCTTTTATAAAATGGATAGAAAAAAGTTGGCTAAAAAACCACATATTATAGCTATTGCTTCAATTAAGGGAGGAGTTGGTAAAAGCACTTCTTCGATAATGTTTTCAACAATTCTTAGCAAAACTAATAAAGTGCTACTTGTGGACCTTGATCCACAAAACGCAGTTACAAGTTATTTTATAACTCAAGATCATCCGAGAATGGAATTAATTAACATTTATAATTCTTATTCTTTAATAAAGAAACATAAAACTTTTAAGGATGTTGTTATTAGTATATCTAAAAATTTGGACTTTATTCCAAGTTATCTAGAGCTTGCTAAATTTAGCAAAGAAGGAAATCAATTTAAAGAACTCATGCTTAGAAATGCAGTATATAATTATTTAGAAGATTATGATTACGTGATAATTGATACTCCCCCAAGTTTATCGTCAGAGCTTGACAATGCTCTTGTGATTGCAGATAAAGTTATAATACCGGTTCCACTTGAAAGGTGGGCAGTTGAAAATTTGCCATTACTAATAAATCAGATAAAAGAATTAGAAAATAATTTTATGGGGAAAGAGGCCAAAATTATTCATATTTTTGCATCTAAGGTTGAAATAGGAAGGGTTACTTCAACTGAAATTATGTCTTTATTAAAAGAAAAATATTTAAATAAGTTTATTGGAGAAGTTCACAAAAGCGAAGCTTTGAAAAAGATAATAGATTATGCTATAGGGCCAAAAGAAAACGAAAATTACTACAAAGAATATTTAAGAATTTTAGAAAAAATTTAGCATGATTTTTTTTAAAAAAAGTCCAGGCACTGGACTTTTTTAGAGAGGAGTTTAAAAAATGGTAAAAAATAGAAAAGTAATAATAAATGATAGGATTGTAAGAAATGCTACTTATATTAATACTGAAGAACGAGACAAAAAAGAGTATGAACTTTTAAAAAATGAACTTAAAAATAGAATAGAAGATGATATTAGAAATAAAATAAATACAATGAAAATTTTACTAGAAATTAGAAATAGAAAACTTTATATTTTAGATGGATATAAAAAGTTTGAAGATTTTATTTTTGACTTTAAAATAGCCAGAACTCAGGCGTATAAGTATATTAAAATAGCAAAACTTATTTTTGAAGGAAAGCTTGAAGAAATTGATATTATAGAAAATGGGATTGATAAAACTTTATTTAATTTGATGAAAGATAAAAAAATTAACTCTAAAGCAAATTTAATAACACCACTTAGGGTTAGGCTAGAAACACAAGAGGCATGCGATTTTTACAAAATGAATCCAAAGTTTGCTAATTATATTCTTGAAGATTTTTATCAAAAAAACAAAGAACAGCTTATTAAAAAATTAGAAGAATATAAAAATAAACAAAAATACTCTTAGTATATTTAAGCAAACTTTTACTTATATAGAATTTTTATTCTAATAGCAGAGTAAAAGAAAAAGACCATTAGCAAAAGCTAAAGGTCTTTTTCAAGGTATTGATAGTTACATAATAAATTATGAACTATCAATATCAATATTATATACTAAAAAAGATAAAATATCAAGAAATTTGAAAATTTTTTCATATTTTTCTACTCTGCCATTCTGAATCCCATTAAATGTTCTTTTGATTTTAGCATTCTAACTAATTTCTCAGCATCAAGCACATCTCCATTAAAGTTATAGTAAAAATTATTTACAACTGTACTGCTTTGAGTTTTTTGTAATTTAGTAATTTCTTCTGCAATAATTTTAGCTTCAAGTTTGCGTAGATTTTCATCTATTGGTGCTGGAGTTATTCTTACTAATTCTGGTTGACCAAACTCACTAGACATTACACCTGAGTTTGGCATATATGTCGGTTTATTTGAAACAAATCGTGCACCGCCATGAGCAAGTTTTATCTCTTCAATAGATCCAGCTGATTTTACTTTTGCAATTCTTTTTAGTATTTCGTCTAAAATTTTTTGTGTTTTTCTTAACCTATCAGGCTTGCCCAAATTCCACCAATCTTCAGCATTTACCTTATCAACTTCGGCCTGTGCTTTTATTCGTTCGGGCTCTAGTTTAGAAAGTTTGTTTTTGCGTTCTACTTCTAGTTTTTTAGCCTCTTCGGTCTTAGTAAGTTGGGTGGTTTCTATATCTTTTTTTGTTTTATATTCTGTTTGTACATCGTGTAATCTTTTTTGAAATTCTTCACCAGATATTTGTCCTTTACTTTGAGCTTGTTTGAGAAATTCTATTTCTTTAGTGTATTCATCATCTAATTCGCTCAATTTTTCTTTTCTCATTTTGATTTCTTCATCAAAACGATCTTCAAGCTTTTTAAGTTCGACTTCACTTCGTTTTTCAAGTTCTTCCAAATCTTCGTCCCGTTTTTTTTCAATTGCTTTAATTCTCGCTTTTTCTTGCCCCTTCAAAATTCCCCAAACAAAATCGGTCAATCCGTTTATAAGCTCCGCAACAGCTTCTCCCCAAGGTCCAAAAACTGCTCCAGCAGCAGTTTTTAATCCAGTTTTCCAAGATTCGTACATTTGTGTTGTCATTTTTTCCAGACCTTCACCCCAATTCACATCCTTCCCATTAATCAAATTATGAAATTCTTCTCCAATACTTTCTCCCGTATCCTTATTCAAAAATTTGCCCGCTATATCTTTCATAAAGGCATTCTTAAAGACATTTAGGCCGTCTATCATGCTGTCATATAAGCTTTTTGTCGTATCTTGAGCTTTCTCAGCATATTGTTTTATAGTGTTTCTATTGGTTTCATTTAGCTTTTTAAATTGCGATTTGTGCTCATCCACGAATTTTTTATACATTGCTTGAATTTTGGATGCCATCTTTTTTTCAGCACTTGCTCTTTCTTTTGCTGGAAGTAGCATTGTTTCCCACTCTAAGTCGGTTATTTCTTTTTGCAGAGCTTTTTGAGCCTCGACAAAAGATCGATCTAAAGCGGTTTTTTCATATTCATTAACCTGCTTTTCAAGTGCGACTACAACTTGCCTGTTAGACTCGTTCAGAGTTTCGAAACTTTTTCCATATTTTTCTACGAACGCTTTGTTCTTTTCATTGATTTCATCATTAAGTTTCTGTAAAGCGCTTACTTGATCTGTATGGGGCAGAGTTTTGATTATTTCCCTTTCACGACTTTCTTTTTCTTTTAGTAAATTTTGGTACTCATTCACAAAATCATAATTGGAGTTATTGAACTCATTTACTGATTTTTCAACTCCGACTAAAATTTTCTTGTTCTCGTCAGTTAACTGATCAAATATTTTGGAGTATTCATCCTTAAACTTTTGGTTTTTTTCATTTATGGTTTTTTCAAGATTCCTTAAGGCTTGTTCTCGTGCTTTCCCGGTCTTATTATAGATGTCCCTCTGCCTATTAAATATTTCGTCTTGCAGCTTTTGATAGTCTTCTGCCATTTTCTTGTTAATATTGGTTTTTGCATTTGGATCAAACTTTTTATCCCTTTCGGGTTCGGAACCAGAAGTGTCTTTTTCCTTTTCGGCTTTTTTCCAAAAAGTAACCAGATTTTTCAATTTTGTATACGCTTTGGATATCATATCTATCAACTTTTGAACCCATTTGATAATGGGCTCAAACGCACCCTTAAAACGATCTAAAAATCCACTAGAAACATATGTTGCAAGTTCTTTTAGCTTGCCGATTACGTATTTGATTCCCTCGTAGAGCTTAACAAAGGGCGTGGTAATGGCCTTGAACAACATTTTCATGCCTTGCACCCACTTGCCGGCAAGATATGCTACAAGCTCACCCAATTTGGTAGTTAAGTATATTGTAGCTGTAGTCACCTTGGTCAAAGGAACCATGATTGCTACCATAAGAAATTGTTTTACTTTTTCAAATCCAATCATCATTGGCTCTAGAGCTTTTCCAATGTCTAAGAAAAGCTTTTCGCTCATTTTGGCAGTTTGTTGTTGAGCTTGAGCTAAAGTTTTTGCTTCTTTGGCGGTGTTCCCATAAAATTTACCACCTTCGCTAGTGGCTTTGGAAAGAGCTTTATTTAGGGCGTCGAATCCTATTTTTCCATCGCTCGCTGCCTTATATAATGCCTCTCCAGCTAAACCAGCTTCTTCTGCCAAAATGTCTGTAATGTCAACACCCGCGTCACGAAGTGCATACAAATCTTCTAAATTCACTTGATTGCTCGATTCTACACGAGAATATACTTCGGCTAATTTCTCAAGCCCCTCGCTACTTCCACCAGCAGCCTCCCCAAACATTCTAATTCTCTCTTCAACTTCACTCGCAGTTGCACCATAAGAAAGCATTGTTTTAGTAGCATTAGCAATAGCGTCTCTAGTAAAAAGAGTTTCATCGCCAAAAGCCCTCATGGATTCTGCTAAAGATTTTCCAAGGTCTTCGTTTCCAAGCATGTCAGAAAACGTTGACACTTCTTCGTTGAATTCATCAAGAGCATCCATAGCGCCATCAAAAATTCCACTTATTGTAGAGCCGATTGCTTGTATAGCCTTTACAGCCATAATAATTGGGGCAAAAGCCGCCAACATTTGGTTGAATGCCTCACCAGTTTTGTTTGCCAAATTCTTTACACTTCCTAAGCCTTTTCCAACACTTTTTAGAACTTTGCCTATACTTTTCATGCTGCCAGCTTTGGAATTTACGGAATTAACAGAATTTGCAAGAGATTTGAAGTTTTTAATAGCATTCTGCGAACTTTTGTTTAGCGCTTTCTCTAAGTTGGATCCAGATTTAGCAGATTTTTCTAATTTTGACTTCAAATCATCCAGACTTGAAAATTTTTGTTCGGCAATTTTTTTTAGAGTTTCTGCTATTGCGTCCAGCTTTTGATTATTGCTGATCGACATTGATAGCGGAATTATTATTTCATCAAGTTTCATCTACTTCTGCTCTCGCTCTCAAGATTTTTGATGTACAAATTGAGTTCGTTCAAAACCAAAACAAACCAGTAATTTTGCTCAAAAAGGCCGCCCCTATTAGGCAAGCTGCCAATACTTTTTGAAAGTAAGGCTTGATTTAGTAAATGCAGAATAGCATCCTCATTATATTTGATCCAGGGAAGTTCCTTTTTCATATTCACTATGAATTCTGAATTCACGCGATCTGCAAAATTCAGAATTTGGTCATAGTGATTTTTTTTTGTAATATAAGAGAATGCAAGCTCTACTTTTTTGAAACACGCTCAACCCTTAGAGTATCTGCCAGAAAATTAATTTCGATTGCAAGACTTGAAAGCATGTCTTGAAACAAGATAGCGTCACCTTCAACCATCTCTTTGGTGATAACCTCTCCTTGTTGATTTTCAAGACCGACGAATCCTACCACATTTTCATCCCAAATTTTTTTTACAAATTGAATTTGAGCGCTTGTTGACTCAATCATAGCATTGGAATTGGTTTTACCATTCTCGCCATTCAATTTTTTGAAAAGTTCGATTTGTCTTGCCTTTAGATTTTCCACAAACCCATAGTTAATGTCTTTCAAAACCACATATGCTTTCTCTTCTTCTTTGATCTTTTCCTTGCCGTTTCTAATATAGTCTGGGATATAGGGTAACATTACCCTGCCAGTCAAATTAACATTAATTACCATTGTTGCCTCCTAAATCTTGAAGAACCTTGCATCTTTAATATAGTCGCATGAAAGGGATACTAAGGGTTTTGTCAGAGTAAGCTGGCACTTTAGATCGATTTTTTGATTGTTCAAGTCCTGGCTTGGGTTGTAAGTTGCAATTTGTCCTTCGCCCACCATGAATTTGGTTCTTTGATCTTGATCTGCAATTTGATCTACAAAAAGTACCGTGAACTCGTAATTTGTAGGCAAACTGCGTTTTCCAATTTGCCATTGGTCATTATTTTTTGAAATATCTTGTGTTATGAAATGCGATTTTTCTATATATGTATCTAGGATTTCTTCCTTATTAGTTGCGGTTTCTCTAACGGAGTACCCGCTAAACTCAACAGTTTGCTCTGGTATTTTTCCAATTGCCGAGATTGATCCGCAAGTTGTTTTTAGAGTTTCTGTAGCTTTTGTTGAGCTGATGGTATATGAATACCCTAAGCAATATGTTTTGAAAAGTAGAACATCAATTTCATCAGCATTATCACATGCAGTAGATATTTTTGTCAAAAGATCTTTGTTATAGTAGAAAATACTACCTTCTTTTAGATCTAAATCTGATGTAAGTTTTGACTTAGAATCAATCTTTTTAACCCTAAAAATGCATTCGCTAATTGACTTCCATTTGGTAGGCTTTGTTATGTTTGAGCCCAAATCTTTTACAACTAAATTAGTAGGATCTGTTCCAGAAGGTTCATTATTATTTTTAATGTCTGAACCCTTGAAATTCCACTTGAATTTTTCAATATTGACCGTAACTAGCACTGCGCCAGTCGGCATTCTCAATTTTTCAATTGCCATTTTTACCTCCACGACAATTAATGTAATCAGCGCCATCTATCCTAATTCCCAATGTTGAATCAACCAATGTTACCATTCTTGCATCAGAATTTTCGTCTTCAACCTGGGAATCGTCAATGCTAAAATACTTCAACGAATAATTTAGCATTAGAAACGCCACAATTATATTTGCAATCTCAAGCCCTAAAGTAGGACGCATGCTACACTCTGTGTAAATTATGAACTTTGGACACAAAAGCATCGAGTAATTTTTGCAATGATTCAGAATTTCTCCAGTACTTTTTACTGCAAAGACAATTGATGGCAAGTCTAAGTTTGAACATGCAAACATTTCAGACTTGTAATATACTTTTGTGGTTGTTTGTTTACAAGTAGCCAAGTAAGTTTTCAAATTCTTTTTCAGATTAATGACAAATTCTTCTATGTGCTTCATCTAAGTAATTTTGCAGACTCCTTTACTAAATCGCTTGTCCAGTTTGTATATTGGTTTTTAGGTTTTCTCTTCTTCAAAGATAGCCAAATGGGTACTGCTGAGGATTCTATACCCTTATATGCTGCCCAACTTTTGATTTTTGTTAGACTTGGAGCTGGCAAGTTGTTGTTATATGCCTGTCCTGAGTCTAGAAATTCAGAAAGAGGGGAGCCTACCTTTACTTTTAAATTAATTCCCAAAGAAGTTTCTTCTAAATCAATATTTGTTACATTCGACAATCGTCCGGGGATATGTGATTTTAAGGAGTCCGACTTTTGTCGGATTTTAAAACCAACGAAACTTTTTGCATTATCAAATATAGATTTTCTTATTTTTTCTCCAATTTCCATTTGTTATCCTTTTGGTCAACCAATATAAAGAAAGGGACAAGAATCAATACGAGGGAATAGGAAATCAAGTTGAGAGAGCAAGTACTTAAATTTACACTCTTTTTGATCTCCTTTACACCTAATATTGAAAACTTCTAAATAAAGAACATCAAGCAAAATTACAAGCCAATTATTGTAAGCAACTCCCATTTGGTACAAGGCCAAAATAGATTTTGCATATCTTAGTACTTCAAAAAGTTGCACTTTTGTTTGATCTGGGATACTAATGTTTCCGTCTTCATTAGTGCACTCAATTCGTAAAGATTCTATCTTAGTAAGATTGATCCACATAATAAGATCGTCAAGTTCACTCATTTGCTAAGTTTGTTACCCATTAGGTTTTGTAACTTCAATTTCAATAACTTCTTGTGGTTGAAAGTGAATTATTCCTGCTGATTCCATTGAGGCATGAATGTAATCTCCGTCTGATGATGCAAATTTTCTAAAGAATATTTCTGACAACATTGGAACAAACATAACTTCTGGATTTGGTTGATAAAGTATAGGATTTTTCAATCCTTTGAAAACCGAAGTTACCACTTTATGATCTCTAAAAAGTGCTTCTTTAACTGTTACATACTGAGGTTCGCTGTATAACTCTAATAAAAGGTGAGAAAAATTGTGAGGAACTAAAAGATGGTAACCCTCATCAAGTTTTTCCATGTGTTTTTCTGCTTCACGTTTTGCAAGTGCTACTTTTTCATACAACGTATATCCATTAGTAAGTGTTTCAACAGTAACTTTACTTCTGCCCTTTAGATTTGCAATGCCTTCCATATTGATGTTTTTTTTACCAAAAATAACAGAATGGTATGCATCCTTCATAAGGCCAAGCTCTAGATTAGCCTTTACTTCGTCTTCGGTTATAGTTCCGTACATTAGGTCTTTTAGAGAAATTCGCTGTACTGTATCAAATACGTGCATCTTGTAAGCCATTTCTTTGAAGAAAATACTACTTTTTCCAATTTCATTGCTATGATCACCAAAAGTTGCTGTGACATTGTGGTCAACTGTTGCTTTTTTGACAATATAATAACCTTGTCTTAGATCATTTCTACTTATCATCTTGTAAGGTACAAGCTCGGAAAGGCCACCTTTTGCAAGTTGTATTATATCTGCACTGTAACTACCACTTGCTTCTGCAAAAATACTTCTACTCAAGAACTACCTCCTATTTTTTCACAAATTTTTACGTTCATGCAAATTTTCTGTTACCATTAGACTCAAACTCAGGGCCAATATTAACATCAAGCAAAACTACTTTGCTATTTGCATCAAGACTAACATCTTTGATTCTCCCAACTTGCACACCCCCTTTGCCGTCTTTTACAAGTTTCCCCCCCTTTAAGAAGACAAAATCACCAATTTTAGGAGTTGCAAATGTGTTATCTAACATAACGGTTATTTCCCCGGCACGTCTTATTGGAATTAGTTCGCCCGGTGAGTAATTTTCACTTTCTAGTAAAGCAATATCTGCCTTTTTTAAGGCAAATCCACGAATAGGACCAACTCCCGCTGTTGCAGTTGCAGCCTTTACCAGTACTTCTCCCATTTCACTTGATCCACTTGAATAAACTGGATCTCCCGGTTTGATGATGGGTGATTCAACATCAACTATTGCGGTTTCAGTTTGATGTACGCATGCTTTGTGTTCAACTCCTAAAACGAAATTTTTACATAATTTTGTAAAATCGAAATCTGCCATTTATGCCCTCCCCAAAGCAAATCTATCTTTGTATTTTTGTAATTTTGTCTCGTTAATAATTTGACCTGTAAATCGATTTCTTGCATTTACCATTTGCTTGTACGCTGTAAGTTCTTGTACTAGCAAGCTGATATTGTCGATTTGCGAATCAAGGTCACCTTCCTCGTCAATTTTGAACTTGATGTTGTACTTTTTTTTCATTGCATCCAAAAATGCAAGCTTAGCGTCTTTTACGCTCAGAACATTAGCAAAAGGTGGAGCAATTTCATACTGCTCACAAGCTTTCTCAAGATTTGACAAAATTTTAGAATCTTTGAAAGCATTAGCTTCGGCTTGCCTTTCGGCTTGTTTTCGAGCTTTTATAAAGTTGCTCTCAGCCTCAGCAAGTCGTTTTTCGAAATCTTCTCGTGATATCATGTCTGGCAATTTTTTTGCATCAGCCACTAATCGTTCATATTCTTCTGAAGATATTGTTACAAGTTCTTTGTCATTTTTTGGCAAAGATTCAGAAATTGCAACAGTTTCTTCATTTATTTGTTCTTGCATATTGACCTCCTTAAAATTAAATTTTCTAAATTTGCAAGTACTGATTCATTTCATCTTGTATTTTTAAATACAAGCTATCATTTCCCATTTCTTTCGCCTTACTTAAAAGTTCCACATAAGTTGCTAAGGTTTTTGCATGTTTTTCATCAATTTCGGCTTGTTCTTTTTGGCTAATTGGTTTTACTGGCTTGTAGCACCAATTAGAGCTTAATCCAAATTTTGAAAGTACCGCATTGATGAATGGCGTTACCATTAGTTTGCATATCTGCTCAATGTTTAGGTAAAAAATATCATAGTTGCCAACGCTGCCTTCTCCAGAAGGAGATATTGGATACAGTATTTCTTTGGGAATTCCTGAATGAAGTGTTATGTCTGATACAATGATTTCAAAAGCATCTTTTAGTGGGCTTACAGATCTTGTTACATTAGCAATATCATCTTCTCTTCCGAGTATCATCATTTTGTGGTTACTATCAAGAACCCCCTCAATGTTTTTTTTAACTTCAGCCAGATCATATGCAGTCATATCCTTGACTGATGGCAGAGTTGCTGATTTAAGGAAAGTAAAATTATTTACCCTTAAAAACCCTACCGTTTCATTAAGTAGCGTGTTCATAATATTGCTGCTTTTTTTTAGAGACTCAAAATTTAGAAAAGAAGACTTCATGGTAATGATTCTGCTTTCATGTATATTTTTTAAGAAATAAGATCCCCCATCAACAACTTCACCAAAGTTATAGCAAAGACAAGGAAACCCTTTTTTTAGTGGCTTGTGTGGATCATCGGAATCTGGAACTACTATATAAAAATGGCTTTCTCCAGACAAAATTGCTGTATAAACCATTTTTTTGATCACAGCTCTGAAATTATTATCAAATAATTTTGAAAGTCCATCATCGACTTTGTGCTCAATATCTCTTGAAGATGCAAACCCCGCGTAAATTTCAGCTATTTGATGCGCAAGCCTTAATTGATCCTGGTGTGGTGTGTATTCACTTACTGGAAATAGTTTTGTTTCTTTAGGTTTTTTGAAAAATTTCATTCTAAACATTAGAAGCTCCTTTAGCTAAAAACCGATATGGCATTGAGAAATGCCGGGATGTATACCAAATCTTTTTGCATAACAAAATTTGTAACTTCGCTATCTTCTGCACTAGATTCATCATAATAATATTCAGTTTCGTTGAACTCTGAAATTACATCAGTGGTTTCGGGTTTGTTTACCACATTAAGATTAGACGGAATCAAATAGTCTGAGAGTGAATACAAGTTTCGTTTTTTTGCAAGCAAAGTACCTCTACCAAAACGAGAAAATACATATTTGAGTTCTTCTCTTGCTGTTGGCAATACAAAAACCCCTTTAAATTTATTAATTTCGGATTGGTAATCAGTTTTTGATAGTAAAACTTTACTACATGCGTTTGTAATAATTACAACTGGAAGATAGGAAATTCTTCCAACAAGAATTTCTAAAAAACAAATTCTGTTGCCTTTAACGTGTATTCCTGTATAATAGCTTCCATTAGCTCTGGAAAGAATTTCGGGACCACACACATTAAATTTTTTAATTAGCCTTGCTGTACCAAAATCAAACTCTTCTCCTAAAACCTCAATTCTAAAACCAATGTCATTGCCATGATATGCAAGTCTTTGTTTTTCAAGCCAAGCTTGTACGTCTCCACCATTTAAAAATGGGTTGTCACGGTAAGTGCTTTTGATTATACACACAGCAGGATTGTCTTGATTTGATAAGTACCTTTTGTATAGCCAATGTGATTTAGGCACCGGATTGCTTGACATATAGATTCTGCCGCCTTGTTCTCTCATTGTAGGGACAAGCATTTCTATATCATCAGCGCTAAACTGATTGGCTTCTTCCAGCCATAAGTCCTTAAAATGCGCATAAGATTTTAAATCTCTTGTATCATGCCCCCCTTCAAAAACAAAAGCACGTTTTTTCCCAAAAATCAAACTCTTACTTTCAATTTTTGCTTTGCTTATATTGAAAAATTTTCTTAAGTTGTATATGCTTAAAAGTTCTAAAATTTCTTTGTGTATTGATTGTGTTGTTTTGTTTTTCTTTTTTCTAATTGCAAGGGTATCTCCGCCATCAGCACTAAATTTTCTTTCTAAATTAACAGTTGCAATGTCGTAGGTTTTACCAGTTCCCCTACTTGAGTAGTATATGAAAATTTCAGCATTGGGCTTTTCTTTGTAGGCATCAACATATACTGGAAGTCGCCTTAGTCTCATAGTTCACCCTTGTTAATAATTTTATTGATTTCTTCTTCGGTATAAGAACAACTTTTTACAAAATTCGTACTTGTATTGTTTCCAATAATTAATTTTTCTTTGTTAATAATGTCTAGCACTAAATCTTCAGCTTCGCTCATTTCAAAGACCGCAAAAAACATTCTGAATGCATGTAGACTTGTTGCTAACACATTGCTGTTTGAAAATTCAAACATTTTGTTGACAAACAGTCTAAGCAACGCTTGTTTGCTGGAATTGTGTACAGTTTGATTATCAAAAGAAAGTTTTTCTTCTATTAATTTTTTTAAATTTTCTTGAATTTGTAAATTGTCCATAATTTTTCTCCTAAAGATCGTATCTGTAAAAAGATATATAGCAAGTGTTTTTAGGTTTTGTTTCTTTTGAACCACTTTGACTTGTGAAAGGTGGTAATAAATATTCGGGGTCTATCTCTTCATAACTATAGCCTGTAATAAAGGGAGACATAATCTCCTCAGCCCAATACCAAGTATACCAAGTATCAGCACTACGATAAATCATTGTCATTCTTTTTACTAATTTGCCTTTAAAATTAATTCTACTGAAGTCAAGATCATGATCGTGATTCTTATAAGAATCTTCTTGTGTATGCCCTAAGCTTCTTGTACCGTCAGAATCGGTGGAGCCGCCAGAATCATAGTGTCTCAAGAATCTGCCCGACAACTTGGGTGCTGAAGATATTCCTAAAACTTTATATGCGTAGCAATTGCTTGGCAAGCTTCTTCCGTCTGGAATACAAAATTTGTTTGTGTTTGTAAATGCTTGAATCAATTTGCTTCTTGTAAGGATTGATCCTTCCATTGCAAATTTGGCAGTCAAGGTACCTACGGGTGTTTTTTCCAAGAAAAACAAAATCATATGTTCTAAATATTCAATAAGTGAATCTAAACTTGGTGCATTTTTAGTAATTTCATACTCTTTTCTGTTATCAATGTTTTTCCCATCGCATATTGAGAAAGTAAGCTTATCTTTTAGCAAAATTGGTTCTCCAAGAGAGCCCTGGTATCCCAGCGAGTCTATTTTATTTCCATTTCTGAATTGGATTCGAGTTTTAGTGTTTTCGAGTTTCTTTTTTATTTCTGTGTAGTCTTGTTGTGTTATCATTGATTTTACCTACCAATCATATCTGTAGAATGAAATATAACATGTATTTTTGGGTCGTGTTTCGTCATCTCCACTGTATTTTGTGTAGGAAGGGTATCGCCACGACTGTATTGGTTCACCGTATTCTATATGAGTAACAAAAGAGGTGGAGCCTGTACTCCAATTAGAATCTCTTCTGATGGAGGAGTAATCAGTCACAAGTCGCCCTCGCAGACTATCCAATACGCTCAAGTCAAGATCATGATCGTGACTCTTATAAGAATCTTCTTGTGTATGCCCTAAGCTTCTTGTACCGTCAGAATCGGTGGAGCCGCCAGAATCATAGTGTCTCAAGAATCTGCCCGACAACTTAGGTGCCAAAGATATTCCAAACTTTTCTTTTACAAAACAATTGTCTGGGAGAGGTCTTCCATCTGGAATACAAAATTTTTTAGTATCTTCAAAAGCTTGTACCAACTTGCTTCTTGATATAGATCCTTGCTCGACGAATTCTGCAGTTAAAAATCCAGGATAAGTGTTTTCTAAACACCAATTAACTAAGTCTTTTAAATAATCATCTATATTTTCGCCAATAGGGGGCTTGGTATTCTTGTTAATGGGATAATATTTTCTATTAGTAGTATCTTTACCATTGCAAATAGCAAATAATTCTTTATCTTTAACAACAATAGGTTCGCCAAGTTTGCCAACATAATTTTTTGCTTCTTCCATAGTTCCAACGCCAAATTGAATTTTGATATTGTCGGCTTGAAGTCTTTTTTTGATGTTTTCAAAATCATCATCACTTAACATCTAAGCAACCTCCTGTTTGTCTTTAGTGTTTTCCATGTAAGTGCTAAGATCAAGTGTTCGCACCCCTGCATTTGATTTTCTTGCTAAATTAAGGGCAAGTGTGTTTTTTACAAAAGTATCGCGTACGATCAAGTCAAAAGCATGATTTTCAAGTCCAACTTTATTTTCTGTAAACGTATTGTTACTTAGTCTTGCGCTAGTAATATCTTGTAAATGCAGCGCAGTACCGCTATTTTTGATAAACTGTGTGTCGGTTATTTTCAAACTTGAAAAGTTGGAAAGCTTAAGCGCATTGGTGTTGTTGGTAAAGAAGCTTTCTCTAATTATTGCATTAAGTCCATTTGCAACTGATGCAGTTTTGCTTCCTTGAGCATTAACATTAATTAGTGTTAGATTGGTAACATTTTCTATGTCAAAACTTTGATTTGTAGAATCAAAATTTACATCTTCAAGTAAAATTTTTTTTGTTTTTTTGAAATGCAATGCTTTGTTTAATGCGCACGTAAATGTGACATTTTTGATGTACACAAAGCTTGCATCTGTAACATAGACTGATGATCTGGCCTCTTCTTGCAATGAATATGATGAGCAGAGCACTACAACAGCGGGCTGTGTAAAGCTTTTGTCTTCTAGGTAAGGTGCCAGTTCTTGTTGGTTTAGATCTCCTCCGTTAATGTAAAGTTCACTCATTGGTTGTTGACATATATTGACTCCAGAAAGCCTGAATGATTTTTCTGATGTAAAAATATGTTTAGAAAACCCCGTGCTTCTTATGAAAACTTCGTCATCGCCTTCGATTTCTAAATTGTTTAGTTTTACTTGATCATAAATGTAAAAATCGCCTTTAAGTAGTTTGATCTTGTTAAGTCCAGCTTGTTTTGCAAATTCAATTGAACCATTTAAAGTATTTTCGTCTTTAAACCCGGAGGCTTTAAATTGGTAAGTTTCGGCCCCATCATAATTAAACGGTGCAATAACAACTTTGTGAGCCCCAGACAAATAGTCGCTTATTCCTATTTTGGTTGAAGTTGTAAGGTATTCGTAATGAGTGTAGTCACCCCAAGTGATTCCCTCGTACTCGTAAAGTTTGATATCCAGATCGAAATTAGTAATTTTTTTTGAAAGTATAAGGAAAAAATGATCAATCCCAATATTGTCAAGTCTAAGTTTGACAAAATCGGTTATATTTAGATTCTGCATTGACCTAAAATTAACAATAGTGTGTCCTTTGACACGTAAGTTTGTTAGGAATTCAAAAAGTCTTAATGCTGAATCTTCGGAAAAAATGAATCTGGTTGTGTATTCAAACTTTTTAGAGTAAAAATCATCAGCATTGTCGGTTTGGAGTACATTTTGAGCTATTGTGTAGAAAACATCACCATAAATGTCAAAGTGGTAAATATATTTGGAGCCTTGACTACTAGAAGTGTTTCTAAACCAAAGCTTAGCCTTTGTTGGAAAATATTCTTTATTTTCAAGCTTGATGGAGGAGTCGGCACTAAACCTTACTTCAAGGTTATGAGTTGAGATTATTGCTAAATGTTCATTTATGGCGTAGTGGTCGTGCCAAACCTCGCGCCTTTTGAAGTCCCATTTGTAAACTGTATCTAACCAGCTAGGATCGTATTCTTGAAAAACACTGCTTCCGACCTTGTCTGCAAAGTCGGGGTACACTACGCCTTTTTGAAGAACTGCAACGTACAGTGCACCATCGGTACCAGCAACATTGATTGGGGCTGAGTACAGTGGTCGTTTTTTGGACATTGCTTCTTCTTTGCTTTGGAATTTGCCTTCTCTCCAAATAACTTTAGTTGAATCGTAGCTACTGGAGCTACTTTTTGACATAACATAACTTTCAGCATCCACAGTACAAATTTCAATTTCTTTAGTAATAACTTCGCTTTTCCAAATTGGAAGTATTTGTAGTTTGCCGACTGAAGAGAAAGTGTATGCGTATCCGAATTCATACAACAAGGCTTGCAAAATAGTTTCTACATCTTCTCCAGAATCAATGATTACAGCGGGGACTTTGTCAAGTATTGCTTCGCTAGCATCATCATCAATAAGGTCTTTTAGTTTAGTTTTTTCTATTATTAGATGGACAAGTGAAAGTTCTTTTGCTAAAGGATTGTATACAAAAAGCCAGTCTGGTAAAAAATTGATTGGGAATTGAACTGGATTTTCGAATGCAATCTTTAGTAGGCTAGAGTAGTCGTTAACGGTGAATGATACACTTTTGGTGCTATTGAACAGATCTCTGCTGAAAAATTTTTCTAGAATTCCCCTAAAAACGGGGTTATTCTTATCATTTACTTTTACGAAAATGTCTTCGTTTCTGAAGAATAAGAAATTCAAAAATTCTTCTGATAGGCCGCTTACACTAAAGCTGAACGTGCTTGCTGCTGTTTTTAGGCTTGGATCAACTATTTTTTCTTCTAGAACAATGCTTGTAGTGTCAACAAAAGGGGTAAGTTCAAAAATTTGACCCTCGTCCGTGTAGAATACAATATCAAGCCCCAAAGAAGTACAATTTTCCGATGTATCTTCTTTGGGATTTGAGATTTCTTCAGTTTCGGCACCTTTTTCGGTTTCTTGATTTAAGGCTTCGGATTCTTGACTTGAATTGTCTTGATCTTTCAACTTAATACAATCCTTATCTTCTGCTGTATTTTTTGTAACACCCAAATACAATCGGTTCGGTTTTTTCTATGTATCGATTGTAGTAGGTAATTCGATTTTTTAGTATATTTGTTTCTTTAGTTCCATTTTCATCGCCAAACACGGGATCAAAATTTTCAAACACAGGAAATTTGTCATTAGGATAGTATTTGATCACATAAGATTTTACAGTCAAAAGCCAAACATTTAGTGCGGTTGAGTATCTAAAAAGTTCTGCTTCATCGAGCATTAAATTTTCAATATCTTCTTTGTTTGTTAGGGTTGGTTTTTGGGGAAGTGATGGTATTGATTCGCAAGAAAGAAATAGTAACAGTAGCCAAAATATCCCTAAAAAATTAATTTTTGTCTTTAAATTTTTCATTATTTGCCCCCTTGAACTTGATTTTGTAAATCTTTTAACATTTTGCTTGTGACTTCGTCTCTAAGCTTTAAAAGCTTTTTGTATTCTGAAAAATCACCTCCAGAATCTTTGTAAGCTTTATAAGCTTGTATTGAGAGTTCAATTGTATCTTTGAGTCGTTTATCAATTTGCTCAACAGCTGCTTGATCTTCATTGTTTTTTTCGATTTTGTCTTTAATGTAGAGTATGAATTTCAAAAGTGAACTTGTAAATGTCATTCCTTCGTTTACAATATCTAATTTTTCGCTACCAAAAGAACTTTCAAGTCCCTTTAGAAGTGCATTTTTGACGTCTACTGCGTCTAGTAACTCATTAATGTTTTTAATTGCGTTCATTACGCTACCTCCAAATTATTTCTAAATTTTGCACTGTAAAATTCTAGTCTATCCTTTACGCGCTCTAAAATTGCTTTATTTTGAATTTTAAATGCTCTTAAAGACTCCAAGTGTCCGTTTGAAACAGTTTTAGAATTGCCAAGTGAATCCCAAATCACAGTTTTTAGGTCACTGTTTAAGATTACAAAATGGTAAAAATTAGAACTTGTGTCTTTGTACTTACCAATCAAAATATCAGATTCTGATGGGATATAAGAGGTTGGATGATGTTTTTCTTCGAAGAAAATATCTTCATCAATACCCAAGTTTGCAAATATTGCATTTGGAGAATTAACAAATGCATTGTCACCCCTTAGGCAGCCTTTACTTACAAGACCTTTGAAAAGTAAATCAATCTCAAAACAATCAAAACATTTTTCAACGCTGTTTTTGATTTCTTTTACCACAAGTCCAATAAATAAAATACAAAGAAAATAACATCCAAATTTTGAAATAACCTCATTTTGTTCTTTGAATTGCATTTGCAAGGGCACGGCAATTCTGTGAATTTCCACTTCTTTTACAGTTTCTTTGTAAGAATTTTTGAAACATGCTGCACTTTCGAGTAATTCCGATTTGTACTTTTTTATAAAGTAGTCTTTCAAAAGTTTGTAGAAAAAATTGTAAATGCATAAAAACATTTTGTTATTCATTTGCTTTCTCCAAGTTTTCTAAAATTTTTTTCTATTTCTTCTTTTAGAAGTTCTTGTATTTTGATTCGATCTTTTGAGAAAATATTTCTAACTTCCAATATCAAATTTTCTTTATTAACCGCGTTAATAAATTCTGTAGTTCTTTTTAGTTCTTCTTTTAGTTCTTCTTTGATGGAGTTTTTCATTTCTTCGAATTCAGATTTAATCTTGGCATTGTAGTAATCTTCGAGTTCTTTAAAGATTTCGTGTTTGGCTTTTAGGACTGAAGTTTTTAGATCAGCCATCACCCCTTTAAAAGCGTATGTGCCAAGCCCAGAGATAGATATTACTAGCATTGCTACAATGCTGCCAATAATATTTATTTGTTTTTTTACTCTTGTCATATAATTCCTTTATTTTTTTAAATTTTTAAAAAAACCATATTTTACTTATTTTTTAAAAAATAAATAAAATATGGTCTAGCTAGACTGGATTAAAAATCCAAGTGTTATCCAACAATGTCAAAACTATTACATTATTAGGTATTTCGTAATTGTATAACGTTTTTGCTAAAAATCAAAAAACCAAAAATTTTTTGGATTTTTTTAAGACAAAAAACACGAATTGATATATACTTTACGTGCATGGAGAGGCTTATTTTTTAGGAAATGCGTCTTAAAAAAAAATTTTAAAGGAAAATAAAGTTTAAGTCGCGCTGCATGCAGCGCGACTTAAGCCTCGGACACAAAATAAAGTTTATGTGTAAGAGGATATGTAAACATATATGAATAAAATATTATTAAATAATGCTAGACTTAGTAAAGTGTTATTACATGAATTGCTTACCAAATTGGTAGCTTTAAACAGTAAAAAAGAACACTGTCCTAACACGATTAAAGTGTCTCAAGTTGAATCACTGATCAAAAAAATGAGATCAAACCAATACGATAGGCTTTTAAAGGTTTATTGGGTGATTGATGTCAAAAATCAAAATTACAAAAACTCTTGTGGAGTTGATCGTTATTCGGCGTGCGATATTTATAGACTGGTTGCTGATCTGCTCAAAAAAGATGGCAAAAAGGTTGTTAGTGTGCGCACTGTGCAGCGGGATCTTAAACTGCTTAACGAAATTGGCTTGATTAAAACTAAGTTAAGAAAGTTCGGTAATAAGGACAACAAAGGAAAAGGAAGCATTGCTCATTATATACAAAATACTGAGCTTGTAGCTTATCATAAGGAAATAATTTGGGAACATCTTGTTCAATTACTTTATGAAAAGCTTGAGAATAAAAAAATAGTTGGTGATTTTGACGAAGACATCAAAAATGCGGTGTTTAATGTTTCTAAGACTGCTAAATTTTATAATGCTAACAATCCATTAAAGGATCTTTCCGATACGTCCAATGGGGCCTCTAATTTCTCTAACAATTTTTCAGATAAATTTTCTAGACATTCAGAAAGATTATCTGAAAATATTTTTTTGAAATCTTCATGCGACACTGTCTTAACTAATCAGGATGTTGACAGTCGCACCACAATGTCGCGCCACTCGCCACCGGCTGTATTTAATAAAGCTAATATAAGCTATAGTAATTATAAGAATTCAAAGAATTCTTTATGTAATTCAAAAATTCAAAAAAACAATATTAATTTTGAAAAAAAAGATATTGAGACTAAATTGATCGAAAGGAATATCCCAAAGGATTTTCTTAGTCGCATAAAAGATCTTAGCAATAATCCTACAACTTACAAAAATGCACTGTATAATCTGGATAAGGCCTTAGACGAGCACAATGAGAGTAATTTGAAGTATGTGCTTGAACACTTTTTGGATCAGTTTTCTATTTATCGATATAAAGTTTGGATGATGATGAAGCGTAGGGATGGGGTTATTAGCGATTATGAGGTCATTTGGAAGGAAAGGTTTGGGGAGTTTGTTAAGAAAAAAGTTGAGCTTAATGATTATGTGAAAAAAGTGCTTTCAATGGAGGCTAGAGAAAGAGAACAGCGTAGTAGAGAGCGTTTGGAGAGGATTAATGGTCAATCGCAAGCACAAGTGCAAACGCAAACAGGAGAATTGTCAAATAATCAGGAGCAAGATAGCGTAAATACGCCGCCGGAGAGAATTTACTTAGGGGAGAATAGAAATAACATCTATGGAAGAAGTAACATCGTTAAGGATTCCTTGGGCTTTAAGACAATTAAAGGAATTACTCTTGAAAGCCTTGGAATTGATAAAAAAGCAATTTAAGCCTAGGTGGCTTTAGGAGGTAAAATGAGAATAAGAATGAAACATTTAGTAAGAAGGCTTTACTTAAGAAGGGACAAGATTTGGCATGTTTACAGAAGTACGGAAATTCAAAACAAAGCTAAAGACAAAAGCATTACTAATTTTCCTAAATTAGAACCAGAAGATTTTGACTATGAGTATATTTACAAGTTCGTGGATGAGTGGATTCAGAAGAAATACAACGATAAATTAGGGTTTACCATCCAAAAGGTAGATGGTCTTGAATATATTTGTAAGGCAAAAAGGTATGCAAGTTTAAAGAAAATATTGGCTAGGATTGTCAAAGACTATAAAGATATATTTCTTGGCAGGTTGCAAAAGAATGTTGCTGGTGCACAAGCGGGATCCGGGGGGAGTGGAGGTAAGGGGAGCAAGCCGGCGGGAACAGGAGGATAATATTAGTTCACAAAAATAATAAGGAGGAAAATATTAGCTTTAGAATAGTAAAAAGACCAGTAAAACCCGCAAGTTCTGAAAAGGTTGTTGAAACTGATAAACAGCAGATACCTTTTCAGAATCATTCTTTTTTTAAAAAGGAAATTATTGGCGATAAAACCAATTACCATACAAGGTTGATGAATATTTATAAGGGTTGTCGGGCCTATAAACATAAGTTCTGTGCTTATTTTATAAATACTTTTAGCAAAGAGAGAAGATTTATTATGCTGTACCCCATAAAGGAGGGAGATGCGTTTTTAGGTATATTTTATGGGTACAATAAGGTTAAAAATAATCCATTTTACAGAGATTATACTTCTGTTTGTAGCTTTTCTAAGAAAATATTTAAATCTTTTAACAAATCGTATTTTATTGAATTTAGATTTAAAAAGGGGAGTGTGTTTTTGTATCTCCACACTATAGCTTATTTGCTTAGGGATAGAGATAGCTATAATAGGGAGCAGAAAAAATTACATATGCGTCTGATGGAGCTAGAAAAAGGAGTATTTAAGTTTTATGGTCGAGATTTGAATCCCCAGGGCGAAGGTATTATAACTAAGTGGATAGATAAAATCAATCAGAAAAAGTTGGGCAAAGAGGATAATCCTAGTTTGCTTCGCAGTCTGCTACGTAGTCGACTGCGTAGATTTTGAATTTACAATGTTACTAAAGGGTAAATTATGAAAGTCGCTAGTCTTATAAGGTCAACTTGTGAAAATGAAAATTTAATTTTGCGGAGCGGATTTAGAGATCTTGATGCTATTATACAAGGCTTTAGGGAATCAAATTTTGTAGTAATTGGAGCACGGCCCAGTGTTGGTAAAACGGCTTTTGCCCTCAATATTGCTCACAACATATGTTTAGAACAAAATTTGAGTGTTGGATGGTTTACATATGAAATGACAAGTAAAACTGTCACTCGGAGGCTTTTGTCGATGAATTCGGGCATAGAACATAATAAGTTGCTTGACAATATCAGTTCGCTAAATAAAAGTGAACTGGACGCTTACCATAAATCAGTTTCTGAGGTTAGTAATTTTTCTTTTTGGATTAATAGCGTTTGGGGTACTGACATACATGAGTTAGAAGATAAAGCTAGACAAATGAAATTGAACCACGATGTAAAAATTATCTTTATTGATTACATTAATTTGATTCCCGTGTCACAGAATAATATTCCTCGTTTTGAACAAGTTGCATTTTTGAGTCGTAATATACGTTCGCTTGCACTTGAACTTGGAATTCCAATAATAGTTGTATCTCAAGTTTCCAGAAGCGCTGAGGTTGTAGAACCTAGTTTGGCAACTTTGGGAGAATCGGCAGCATTACAATGGCATGCAGATATTGTAATTTTTTTACATCAAGAGAGGAAAAAACGTAAAGGGCGGAATACTTCTAAAGGTAATAATACAACTAAAGTAAAAGTGATAGTTGCTAAAAATAGAAACGGTTATATTGGGATTGCCAATTTAGGTTTTACTCCAAAAACTATAAAATTTTCGAATTGAAATTTAGATTTGTTAGATTGTTAGATTTTGTAAATATTCTGTTATTTGGCCTTAATTTGTGTTACAATGTATTTAGTAGGTGAGTAAATTATGAAATCATCAGTAGTGACAACAAGTATTACTGAAGAGCAAATATATAAAGAGTTTCTGCGACTAGGTATGGAACAACTAATAGCTCAAGATTTATCAAAAAGATATTATCACAATGAACTTACATATAGAGATTTAGAAAATTTAGAAAAGCAATTTGGCATAAAGTTTGACAATCTTGTTACTAAGATTGATACTGTTAAAAGTGAACTTACTACTAAGATTGATAATGTAGAAAAGAATTTACAAAAGGATATATCCAACTTAGACGTTAAGATTGATACTGTTAAAAGTGAACTTACTACTAAGATTGATAACGTAGAAAAGAATTTACAAAAGGATATATCCAACTTAGACGTTAAGATTGATACTGTTAAAAGTGAACTTACTACTAAGATTGATAACGTAGAAAAGAATTTAGATACTAAGATTGATAACGTAGAAAAGAATTTAGATACTAAGATTGATAACGTAGAAAAGAATTTAGATACTAAGATTGATAACGTAGAAAAGAATTTGCAAAAAGATATGTTTAGTTTGGAACAAAGGCTAGAAATAAAGCTGGAAGCCAATAACAAACTTCTTTTGGAAAAGCTGGAAGCCAATAACAAACTTCTTTTGGAAAAGCTGGAAGCCAATAGCAAAGTTCTTTTGGAAAAGCTAGAAGCCAATAACAAAGTTTCTTCAGAAAAGCTTAAAGTCAGCAACAGAATAGTTATTATTGCAGTAGTAGTTGTGCCCACTGCTATATCTATTCTAACTCCCTTCATTACGTCATTAATTAGCAATTATTTCAAATAGAAATTGCAAAGAATTCTTTACTTTAATCAAGAAAAAAAATTTTAGATATAATGCGCTTTTGTAATTTGCAAGTATTTTTGTAGATTCCCAGTTTTTTTAGGTTAGCATTAATGTATAGCGTTAGAGTATGTAAATTTTTGCAAGGTTCCTTTTCAGCAATAAAATTTGAAATCAAGTTTGTAATAGTAGATTTAAGCTCGTTGGAGCTGTTTTTATAATAATTCAGATTGTTTTGATTGAGCTTTAAAGGTGCAAATGATTTAATATAGTTAAGCTTTTGTGATAGATTTAATATGCACGGCGTGTTAACTAAAAAGATGCTTTGTGAATTAGAGTTGTGCCTAACTTCATTTGGTGTTTCTTTAGACTTTGCAATCAAAGAGTAAACAATTCTCAGTTGTTTAGTAGTAATGTCAAAACCAAATATCTTTTTTGCCACATAATTAATTCTGGTTGTATTAATAGATATCAATCTATTTTTGTCTAGATTTTCAATACATCTGGAAATTTTATTAGAGCAAATTAGGGAATGTGTTTGAATTTGTAAACCGCTGTCCAATGTATAAGAAATTGTATCAGATTGGAAATTGTAAGGAGTTTTTATGTTTTGATTTTTCAGATGAGTTAATGGAATTCCAGCAGCCATAATAATTCCAAGTAAATGGTGTTTAGTGCTAGAAGAATTAATAAGATTCTCGCTAATTAAAATAAATTCATTCGGATTTATTTTATAAATTTTTTTTTGTTTGGCAAATTTACCTTTTAAAAAAAAATTGCATAAAAACATATAAACATTATATACTTTTTTGTAAGAATTTCAAAAGAAGTTATAAATTTGTAATTTGGAGATAAGATTTGGTATTCATGAAACATCTAAATTAAAAATTTGTAATTTGAGGTTAGTGCCTAGGGTTTTTGGTTTAAATGTTAACCCG
>NC_001853.1 GCF_000008685.2 Borreliella burgdorferi B31
CGAGTATTTTGACTCAAAACTTTACCCTTTAAATTGCTAACTTTAACTTGAAAATACTAAACTTTAACCCGAAATAATAAAACTTTAACTAGAATTTTTCAAAATGATAAAACTTTAACCCGAAATGATAAAACTTTAATTTTTGCAATTTTATTCTCTTGTTTTTTTTAAAACGATTAGAATAATCGTTGATCAGGTTTATTGATTATCAATAAACCTGATCTATAATATTATAAGCGGTTTTTGCAAGTTTAATAGGAGCTATAATATCCATGAACAAATTATTGATATTCATTATTTTATTAGTCTTTTCATGTAATTTAAGTAATTCTGATCAAAATAATCCACTAAACATGTCAAATAAAGAAAAAATAAGCGAATATCAAATAAATGAGTCGTCAAACAAATATTCAATTTTCAAACGAAATTCAAGCGTTAAAAGATACACGTTCAACCATTATTACTAACCAAAATGATAATATTAATTCTACTATTAACTACCCACCTTATATTCAAACTATCTTAAAAATAGAAAAACAAGTTGACGGAAATATTAATGGGATGACTAAAGAAAGTGGCACAGAAACTAAAAAGCTTTTAGAAATTCTAAATGGGAATATTTCTCGATTTAAAGATGCAATTCAATATGGAGGAAGTTTTAGGGCTAAAGATGTTAGAGAAAATCAAACCCAAAAAGAAAACAACAAAGACTCGCATATTCATGTCGACGATTTTAAAGAATACATACATTTAATCATGCCTAGCATTAACAATAATGCTGATAGTAGTAGTAGTTATTACTATACCAACTACATAATAAATGGAGACAATTTGTTAAGAATTATTAGCAACTTATAAAAAATCTTTATAAATTACCAATATTCTTGACAATTTTAATACTATTTTTTTTATATACTATAATATTATGAAAAAAAATCAAAAAAACAAGTGCTCAGAAATAGAAAAAACACAATTAGAAATAATAAATAACCAATCAGAAATAGAAAAACAACTCCATCAATTAGAAATTGAGTTTACTGGGGTATGCCTGCTTTATGTGACAATACATTATTAAATCTAGAATTGAATAATTATTCTCAAAAAAAACTATTAAAATTTTACAACGAAATTCTTAAAAAAGATAATAAAAATTCTTGCGATCTACCAACAATGAATAAATATCTTGATATATTAGAAAAAACAAAAACCATAGTAAAACTATCTTTTAAAAACCAGTCCAAATATATGATTTATTATAAAATTAATTACCCCCTTAAAGTGTTTCGTTCAACAATACAAGACTACTATCAAACAATAACAGATAAACTAAAACTACGGTTAGAACTAAACTATCCTACTACTATTTAATCGTAAAAAATATTTCTTTGCAAATTAAGCAATTTAGAAATATAAATGTAAAGACATATATTTTTATTTGATAAATAATAAAAATTACTGGGGCACTATTTGGAAAAATTTTTAAAAGAAATATTAAGTATGAATAGCAAAAATAGGCTATCTTCACACTTAATAATTCTTATTTACACACTAAACAACATTGACCTAAATTCAAAAAATATTGGATACTATAGTAGGGGCTTTATACGCCGTGCGTTTACTTTTAACATAGATAAATACTCCAGTAAACTAAACTACTTTTACTTATTCTTTATAAAATAGTTATTCTTATGATTTATATACTCCAGTTCTTATGGAAAATATTGTTTCTTATTTATAATTAAATGTATATGCTCCAGTAAACTAAACCACTTTTGCCTATTCTTTATGAATTCTTCTTCCCTATCATTCAAAATGATTAAATCTTTAGATACGCCTAACCCTTATATATAAAGAAGATTAAATCCACGAGAGAGTAAGGGTCTTTAGTAAGGCTGGAATTTTGGTTTTATTATTAAAAGATTTTTTATTTAAAGAAAGTGGGTTTTGATTGTTATAACTTGATCAAGTAGTTCTTATCCATGTTTAGAGAGATTGAAACCTTAGTAAAAGGTAATTTTGATTAATGTCTTTATACTATGTGCCTTATATAAGCAATAATATTTTTTAATGTAATAAGGAGAGTATGTAGAATTATTTTTTAGAAATTTTTAAAAAGATTTGGCTTTTCTATTAGGTTAAAGTTTATAGCTTTTCAAATAGTAGTACTCAAAAGAGAAGTATGCAAAGTATGCTTTTAAACCAAGAAACATGCCTCTCTTTTGATAAATTGGCTTAAGCCTTAAATTTATACCTTGTGATCTATAATAAAGTTTGCTTAATAGCTTTATAAGCCCCCTCAAGTTCTACAGCAGCACCTAAAAAATCTGCTTCTTTTTTATAAAAATTATTATACCTGCTTCTTGAATTTATTTCCCTATCATTAACCATATCTCCAATAGTTTTCACAATACACTCAAGAGCTATAAGATCATTTTCCTCTACAAACTCTTTAGCTTTATTGACAAATTTTTTAGAAGCTTCAACAAACTTACTATCAACAAACTTAGAAGATATAACATCAAAACTCTCAATGTAGGCTAATACAACAGATTTTCTAAGTTTTTTATAAGAATCAGCAACATGTCTGGCATTAGACACATCATTATCTACAGCTTGGTCTAATTCTATAGCAAAATCATCAATTAATTTACTTAAAAACATAGGTTTGTATTCTTCTATAATCTTTTCAAGCTCCTTAAACTTATTAACAATTTTATTGTCTTTTTTAAATATAGATATAGCTTGATTAACCTTACTTTGATCAGAAAATGTACCTTCCGAATAAGTCATAATATCATTATATGCTCCTGTACATTCGTTATAAATAGCGTCTAATTTTATAGAATAATACTTGGCCTTTTCAACAAAAATTTTAAGCTCATTAATATTTCTCTGATTTAATCTACTAACATCACATGATAATAAACTTATTGAAATTAACATGTATATTGATAAAAAACTTTTTTTCATATTTTCTCCCCTGCTAAAATCTTTAGAGATTCATAGCCTCTAGCACAAGTATATTGCTACAAATACAATTTTACTATATCTTTAATTTTTTGTTTCGATTTTTATATATTTTTTAAAAAAATTGCTTTATCTTTAATACTTTATGTTCTAGATTAATTATTCTCTCTAATAGACTTTGAGCATATTTTTTTTAAATTTTTCTTTTTTTATTAAAACATGAATTGCTTTTATATAACAAAAAACACTTCCTTTCTTAAATCTAAATTCTATGTAATGAATTTTATACATGGGTACAGTTTTGATAGTTTTTTGTAATAATATCTTCGTATTTAAAAAAAGTGGTCTTGTTAATCTTTTAAATCCATAAAACATTCCCAAAAATTCATCATTAATACTTTATAGAAGTTATTGATATTAAAGATGATTTAGAAAACTTAAAAAGCTATTTCAAAAAATTGAAAAAACATATCATTATTGGAATAATCTTTGTTATAATTCTTTTATTTTTTAATATAAAAAATAAAAAGATATTATTAAAACACATTATAAGAAAGATACCTTTTTAAGTAAAAGTACATTTTGCAATTAACATATAATTTATAAAAACTCTTTTTATAAATTACATATTAATTGCTAAATCATCTTCTTTTGCTATATATGTAAGTAAAATGCTACCAATATGACATCCTGAGGACCTTTTATGGAGACTTGTAAAGCTTTTTATTTCTAATGTTTTAGCTTTTATAAAAACACCAACCATGACACATATTGAATTTTTAAATCTATAAACATTATTTCCTTAAATTTCTAAAAGTTTTTTAGGCTCTGTATTTAAAAAAATCACTTCACCAAGAATAACCTTTTCATCATTTAATAATAATGTTTTCTTGCTAAGAAAATTTATAAATCTATTTAAAATGCTTAATTAAGCTTATTTGTTTTCAAATAATTCTCATATCCTTTTATTAAAAACAAAATGTATTCTTCTCCCTTTTTATTTTTTAGCACCTCAAAATCATTAAGCAAAACCTCAAAATCTTCTTTGGTTAGCGAATAAAGACTAGCTACAATAAAGTTATTTTCATTTTCTTTTTCTTTGAAAAATTCATCTTTAGTGTCTAATTTTAGAATTTTATTAACTTTTTCTTTGCTAAATTTAAAATGCTCTAAGTAAAGCAAATTAGAGAAATTTAAAGGATCATTTTTAGCTATTAACAAGGAAGTGTTTTTTACTAAAGTTAAGTATATCGGATTAGCTAAAATTTCTTCTTCTTCGGGTTGAGGCATAGGGCATTGATATAAGCATGATTTTACAATATCAGTGCTTAAAGCAAATCTTCTTATTAAATAGTCAAAAACAAATGAATTAAAAATAGATATAATAAATAATTTTTTATAAATAGATATTGGTGTTTTCTCATAATTTATATATATTGTAGAAACACAATAACAATTTCTAGGAGATAAAGTACTAATCATGGTTCTTATATCTGTATTTCTTGCAATCCTTCTATATAATATTTTTTCTATTTGATACTGATTGTCTTTAGTTGATACTTTTTGAAAGTCATCTTTATCTATCCATAGTAATTTAGAGCTTTCTTTTGCATCTTTGTCTTCAAAAAATCTTGAATTAAACTGATGAATATTAGCTCCAGAATAAAGAAATATAAAATTTTCATTATTATATTCTTTACATAGTGTTTTATACTTTGTTAAATTTAGCCCTACTCCAAAATTAATATATTCTTCACTAAGAGTACTAAATTTGCTAAACATTTTGTTAATTAAGATAAGCTCTTTACTATCTTTAAATTCAATAATTGATTCTTGAATAGGAGACAGTTTTTTAATTTGCTCTATATCTAATTTAATTCCTTTATAAGGATCATCTTTATTATTTTCTAAGTTACTGGTTATTTCTTTTAAAATATTATCATTACTCTGAATCATAAATTTTGCTTTAAAATTCGATGTAGGAGTTTTAGTATTGCTTATTTGAAATATTGCAAATTTAAAAAGTGTTGCCACATCTTTAAATCTTTTTTGATTTTGAAATTGATAAATATAGTTAAGCTTATAGTTAGTAAATATATATTTTCTTAGTATCCTAGCACTAGATTCACTCCAAAGAGCTGAAGGAACTAAATAGGTTAAATTTCCGTTTTCTTTTATTAATTTCAAATTAAATGCTACAAAATATCTAAAAAGATTTGGATCACCACCACTAGCAAAATTTTTAAAATCGCTTTTATAAAGATTGTTGATAGTACCCATACTATTTTTTTCTTCATTGTATTCAATATTCAAAGGATGATTATCTCTGCCAAGTATTTCTTGCTTTATTTTATTTTGTTCTTTTATGCTTAGCTTTCTATAACTGGGAATATGTTTTGAGAAAAACTCTGCTTCATTAAACTTAGTTTTTTCCCATGGAGGATTTCCAATTACAATATCAAATCCTTCTTGAATATCTGGAAACTCAATTCCATAATGGAAAAATTTATAGTGGCTACTTAATTTTCTAATTTTCTCCATTTTTTCATTATCTTCACTAGAAATTTTATTGCCTAAAATATTCTCAATTAAACTAATTACAACTGCAATATCACTAAATTCTATATTTAAAGATTTGTCAAAAGATAATGAATAAAGTTTAATTAAAGAAAATATTATTCTTAAATTATCTATATATTTACTTTCTTCATATTCTTTGTATATCTTTTTAGATCTTTCTATATCTTCCTTAGTGGTATCGTTAATACCTTTAATTTTTTGATAACCATCTTCTAAAATAGTTGTAATTTCCTTAATTCTTTTTTTAAATAAAGAAAATCCACTTTCAAATTTCTTTTTTGCAATATCAAAAAATTCATCTTTAGTATATCCCAAGAGAGCATTTCCTGTTTTTATATGATGCTCAATAAAGCTTAGTGGCGTTCCAAAAATAAAGGTATTAATCCACAAACTTAGCATAGTAATTTCAACCGAAATAGGATTAATATCAACACCATAAATACACCTCTTTAGCAGCATCCTTTTAAGCACCAATTCTTTACTTATACTATCTTGAATATCATACTCCTCACTTTCTTTAAGAATAATCCCATATTCTTTATCAAGCTCTTTTTTTACATCTTCAAATTTATCTAGCTCGTACCATACCTTTTCTGTTAAGTAATCTAGACAAGAAATTAAAAAATGCCCTGATCCACAAGAATTATCAATGATTTTTATATCTAAAGGGGACTTGGTTTTAAGCTGCTCTTCAATTGATGATATAACCATAAAATCAGTTAAATCATCTGGAGTATAATATGCCCCACTTTTCTTTCTATCAAGTGATCTAGATGTAAGATAAATATTCCCTTTAAGATATGTAGCAATTTTGTTTACTTTATTGTTTTCAAGCTCTTCTTCAGTACGAATGAGATAAATCCCGTCTTCAACAATACGATGAACAGTAGTATCTGCAATTCTTAGGTCATATTCAAGTAGAGTTTCGTATAATTCTCCAAAGCTTTTAGGATCTAGCCTTGAATATTTTACAAATTTTTTATCTTTAATATTTTTTTCTTCAAAGAAAAGTATTTTGACTAATATTTCTTCAATCTCACTAATACTGAGTAAACTTTCATTATTTAAATATTTAACCTTATCTTGTGCAAATAATCCTCCATTAAATATGGGAAACTTTATTGCATCACTTCCTTTATCAAGCAAATTGAAAATTGTTATTATTTTTTTATACCCTAATTTCTTTTTTGTATTTTCATCATAAAAAAAATATCTAAAAGATACAGAAGATCTGTATAATTTATTTTCTTCTAATATTTTCTTAAATATGTCGTTATCTTCAATATATGCAATAAAAAATATTCTTAAAATAAAAATAATTGACTCTTCAAGTATGCTAGCCAAAATATGACGAGTAATTTCTTTGTCTGATACTTTAAATTCTTTGTCATATATATTTTTTGCAATTTTAAATACTATAGAATCATCAGGTCTCTCATAAAGTATCTCTCTAAGAGTTTTTTGAATTATCTCTTTTTCTTTGGATATTTGTTCTTTTTCAACTGATATTATATTGCTTGTCTTTAGGTATCTTTCTTTTCTTATAAGATAGCTAAATAAAATAAACCATTCTTGCTCTTTATATTCTTCTTTTTCTTTAATTTTAGAAAAATCAAATTCAATATATCTTTTTTCTCCATAAAGTACTTTCGATTTATCATATAATCTCCATACCTTTCCATTTGAAAGTATCCCATAATGTTTTTGATATTGATTTAGATATCTGTATAGCTGATCTTCTGCTTCTTTTACCTTATCTTTAGCATCAAAACTAAATGATGGACGCTTAACTTCTGCTATAAGCAAGATATCTTCAGTTGGAATAGATTCATTATTTTTTTTAGCTTCTTCTAATTTTTTATTAAAAGCTACTTTATCTTTATCATTTTCAAAAAGTAGTATATCTACTCTGGATTTTACTCCTTCTATTTGCCCACCTTTTTGTTGTTCTACTGAATAAGCTAATTCTTCAAATATAGACTTTAGCAAAGACTCTATATTTGCTTCTGTTGAATTGTCATCTATAGCTTGAATTTTATTTTTTAAAAAAATAAAAAAGTTTTTTGATTTAACAATATTTTCTTTTTTTATAAAGCCTTTTGACAGTTCTTTATAAAGAGATACATTTGGATCATTTGTTTTTATAATGAATCGGCTTTCATTGTTCATATTTACAACCATTATGTTATTTATAAATCCTTTTTAGCCCTTCTTGATACTCGAAATGTACTCTAAGATTAGTTTTTTTAAAATTAAAAAAACTAATCTTAGAGTAAGTCGGCCAAAACTTGTTTTAATATTTATTTGACTATCAATACTCTATCTTTAGAATAAGCTTGTTAAAAATTATTTCTCACTTTTTCTCAATTAATTAAAGTTATTAATTTATTTTTTATAAGGCATCCTTAATTAAAGAGCATTTAAAAAACACTTTTTTAAAACCGAATTTTTCTTAAACATTCCCCAATTTGTGAAGCATAAACAAAAAAATGTTTTTATCCTTTTCATTTTCAAAATTACAATTATAGAGTCTTTTGTTAATTTCTTCTTTAAAAACATCTTGCTCAGAATCATGCAAGCAACAAAGATGCAAAAAATTTTTAAAAGAACTTATCAGGTCAAAAACAACACAAATAATAACCCAGTTTTTATTCATAATTATCCTCTCTCAAAATTAAAAAATAAATCAAAGTCTTTGATTTACAATTTTTTATTAAGCAGTGAAGGGGGAAAAACAAATTGTCCTAAATATTTAACAAAAAATGGAAATAGACTTAATAAACTTGGTTTTTTCTCAGGAAGGATTTCTAATTACAACATCAAATTCTTCCTGAATATCTGGAAACTCAATTCCATAGTAAAAAAATTTATAGTAGCCGCTTAATTTTCTAATTATATCTATTTTTTCTTTATCTTTACTAGAAGTTTTATTGCCTAAAATATTTTCAATTAAACTAATTAAAGCTGTAATATCACTAAATTTTATATTTAAAGATTTGTCAAAAGATAATGAATAAAGTTTAATTAAAGAAAATATTATTCCTAAATTATCTGTATCTTCACTTTTCTCATATTCTTTATATATATTTTTAGATCTTTCTATATCTTCTTTAGCAGTATCGTTAATACCTCTAATTTTTTGATAGCTATATTCTAAAATAATTGTAATTTCTTTAATTCTCTTTTTAAATAAAGAAAATCCACCTTCAAATTTCTTTTTTTTAATATCAAAAAATTAATCTTTGGCATATCCTAGTAAAGGATTTCCTACTTTTATATGATGTTCAACAAAGCTTAATGGTGTTCCAAAAATAAAATATTTTAATAATCTAACTTATTTTTTTGAGATAGTTTTTTATAAAACTTGCCCAAGCAATCTATACTCTTAAGTTCGGGTTTTCTCAATCACCTATAACTTTATTTGCTAATTAATTTTTTATAAAAGCTATCCTTAAATTTTTCAAAATATACTATATGAACTACTGCTTAAAAAGCAAAGACTATAAAATAAGTAGTTCATCAGAAAGTTTTTGATGGTATTACTACTATTAATAGAATTTAAAAAATCGAGCTTACCAATGTATTTAAATAAACTAGAAAGCAAACCACAATACATGATTAAAATGATATGGGCAATAAACTTAAAAAGTTTAACGATAATTTTGAAATTCTTATTAGAATCTAATTAAAAATGTAAATTTATATAAATTTTATAAATAAAGAGTCAAAGAAAACGCTTTATACTAGAAAGTCTTTATAAAGATAATAAAATATATTTTTTAGAACTTTCTTCAAAATATAAATCTTATATAAAGAATATAAAAAAGAAAATAGAATTTCAAAATCATTAAATATCGAATGATATTTTTAAAATATAGTTTGAGGACAAATAATAATCGAATGATTTTTGAAAATTAAATTATTTAGATATTTAGATATGGAAAAAGCCCCCAAAGGGGCATCTTTATCTGCGATGATAAACCCTAGGAGAAAGAATTGCCTCTACCCTAAATTAACAATAGTACTAAAGTATAGCACAACATAAAAATACTTAACAAGATTAGATTGATTCAAACTAGACTAAGAAAATTTAACAAAGATAATGTTGAACATGGAAGTGTTGGCCAAGCATAAAGAAATAATTTAACTTGGAAACATCTTGTTTCACTACTTGAAAAAAAATGAAAATAGCCGTGTCAATACGAATACAGCCCAAAATATCTAAAAACCTACAAAAATATTAGCTGATTATATCTATTTTTTTCTTAAGTGAATATGAATAAAAAATTCTTTGTAATTTCTATTTAAAAAATTTAGCAATTAGTAGCATAACAATATTTGTTATGCTAGATATAGCAATGGGAACTATTATTACTGTAATAATAATTATTATTCTGTTGCTCACCTTGAGTTTTTCCAATAAAAATTGACTATTAATTTGAACTTCTTTTTTAAGAGCTTGTGCCAAATTAAATATGTCTTTTTGTAAATTCTTTTCTACAGAATCTATCTTAGCATCTAAATTAAATATGTCTTTTTGTAAATTCTTTTCTACAGAATCTATCTTAGCATCTAAATTAAATATGTCTTTTTGTAAATTCTTTTCTACAGAATCTATCTTAGCATCTAAATTAAATATGTCTTTTTGTAAATTCTTTTCTACAGAATCTATCTTAGCATCTAAATTAAATATGTCTTTTTGTAAATTCTTTTCTACAGAATCTATCTTAGCATCTAAATTAAATATGTCTTTTTGTAAATTCTTTTCTAAAAAAGAAATCTCAGAAATAAGGTTCTCGAACCTTATACCGAATTGTTTTTCTAAATTTTCCAAATCTCTATATGTAAGCTCATTGTGATAATATCTTTTTGACAAATCTTGAGCTATTAACTGTTCCATTCCTAGTCGCAGAAACTCTCTATATATTTGATCTTCGGTAATATTTGTCGTTGCCAAAACTGCTTTCATAATTCACTCACCTACTATATATATATTTTAACATAAATCAAAGCCAAATATCGGAACATTTCCTTCAAAATCTCATAAAGCAGATATAATGCACACAAACTAAATATATTTTCATATTTAATCCCTCTTTATGAGAAAAACTTATTCCACTTTATTAGGACCGCTACCCACCTTAAATCCAATTTTTCTAAAAAAATTTATTTTATTCGTTGATATTTTAGTAATTTATATAATAATAAATTGAAATTATTAGATAAAAAGCTAAAGCTCATAATTTCAATTTATCTTGATGATTAAAAATTCAAAACAAATAAGCACTTAAAGATCTAAGCGCTTTATATCTAATAAAATTTATTCTTTTGAAACTCTCAATATCAATGCTTGGTAAACTTTTTAAACAATCAAAATAACCTTGCACATAATATTATTGGCTCCAGAATCATAAACAAAAACTACTTTATTCCCTTCATTGCCATTAACTTGAGACATACACTGAAGCTTTGCTTTCTTTTTTTTAAAAAAGTCTATCTACTTTAACATCTGACTCATTAATGCCTTCTTTGACTTTTTTTGTTGTAACTTTTTTTGATTTATCCCTACATTTTCTGCAAGTCTTAAAAAGATATCTACTTGCTATTTCTTATCTTTTTGATAATCATCTTCAAAATTTTTAGCTACATAATTTTATTTTTGGCTTTACTTATCAAATCATTAACAAGATTAATATCGCAAAAAAACAAAAGAATAGGGTTAAATAGATCCCACTAAAACACTTTTTAAATAACTCTCATCTTCCTGAATTATTGAATCACAAACAGATTATTTTCCAAAAGTATTACTATTATTTTTTTCATATAACTTTAAAATCTACGTATTGATTTATAAATTCTCTGATTATATCAGTTACTAGGCTTGTAAACAAAAAAGGCCAGCGAAGCATCAAATGCTTCGCCTAACCTTCTAAGCTGCTTGCCTTAAAGTCCTTAAATTTCTGATTTAACTCCTAAGAAATGTCACTTATTTTCCAAGTCTTCCAATTTAGTTTTTACATTTAACACTATCTTAAATGTCCCCCACAACTAATGACAAATTGTAATTAGACATCACAATTAAAAGTATCTCTATTTTTTATTTTATTGCTAATACCCTGAGAAAGCCTATCTACTATTTATTTAAACCATTCAATTCTCCATTATTTATTACAAATTGAAAAGCACCCGTTATTTTTTATAAACCAATAGCCATATAATTTAATGTGATTTGTTTCATCTAATGTCTTCTAGTTATAGGGTTTCTTTCTGCATGGGGGCTGCCTAAGACTTGATATGCCACCATTATAACACTTGCAAAAAATCAAGTAAAATTGACCATAACCACTCTTCCACAAAAGCAAACATAAGTGGTAATTATAAATCTAATAAAATGCAAGCCATTTTTTATTATTACAAACAGCGTAAAGTGGCTCTTTTAAATTTTAAAAAGTCTTTTTTATTAATTACCAAAGATAAGTAAACTTGCAAATAAAACTACACGTATTGAAAGTAGATTTGAAATTTCCATTATATTTATATATAATGGCACTAAATATCTGAAAATGAAGGAGAAGCGGGTGGGCAATAAAATTTTTTATATTTCAGTGGTTTTAATTTTAATAGTTGGTTGCGACTGGGGAACTATTAAAGATAAAAGTACAGAAATTTCCAAGCTATTAAGAACGGACAAAGATAAGACTAAAAATCAAGATAGAATAGAATTGGGTGAAGATAATTTTGTATCTAAAAATAATATGTCTACTACTGATACGGGCATTACTAGTTTAGGAAGTCTAAACAACTTGGATTTAATTAATCGTTCACAGCGGGTCAGTGAACCACCTATAATCTCAAATGAGAAAGCCATAGCTACTCAAGCAAAAGTAGATTTAATGAACAACATTAATGTTACTATAATAAACCCAAAACCAGCTCAAAATTTGGGAAATTCTTTAAACAATACTACTACTGAAGATAGTGTGAAGTTTTTATCAATTGAAAACCAAGAGTGGCTTATTAGTAAAAAGATTTTGCCCAGTAAGTTGGAAAATTTAGAAAGCTTTCTAAAAACACAACACGAAAAAGAAGCTTTTAAGACGGCTAAAACTATACAAAGTCTCATTAGTAATTCCAATATGGGTAAAGAAATTATTAAGTTTAAGGAAGAATATTACAAACTTTATAATTTGTTTGAAGGCATACAACAAAAATTCCATAGTCAAAGGAATTCATTTATAAAAGATACTAAATTTGGGGAAAATAGACAAAAAAATGCAGTTATATTTAAATCCTTTTCATCTATAGAGAAAGAAATTAGAGATTTGAATTATAAGTTGMGTGAAATCCAAAGTAATTTTCAAATTGCAGATGTTAGCTGGAATAATGCAAACTCTCTTTTAAAAGAATCTATAGAAAAATTAATTCAGGCAATTGAAAAAAGGTATGACAATGAGAGTAGAAAGCAAGGTCAAATTGGTGGACCTGCTAATAGATGGGATAAAAATCAAGCTGACAATTTTGCTAAGGATGCAAAGTATAAGGCAGAACATTCAGCAAATGATTTGGAAAATGCAGCCAACTATTTTAGATATAGTTGTTCAAATGAAAAAGAAGCTAAAAAGCTATTAGAAGAAATTAAAAAAAGATTTGTACGAATTGGTATTAGCCTATAAGTAAATTTGAATATTTCAATTTTAAGTATTATGCATAAATATTAGTAATAACCTAATATTATGCATAATATTCCAATCTGAGATTTCTCTATATATTTTTTACTTTCCCAACTTTTATGTATGACCCTTTTGATTTCTTTTTTATAAAAAATATCTTCTAAGTAAATTTAAAAGTATCGCGTAAATAATATTGTGTAGAAACTATCAAAACCAAAAAGTCAGAAACAAGCTTTAACACAAAATATCAAACCGCCTTACCCAACGGACTTTATGCACATTTCTTATCAAATAAATCTAAGTTTTTCATCTTTACTCTTAACACTATATTCTGAATAATAAATCCTTGCAAACTCAACCAAGTATCAATTTTTGAATAAAGAATATAAAATTTTGGATAATGGGGTTTTAAAGCTTATTGATTTTAAGAAGAGAGGCAAGAGCTTGCTTAAGATAAATTTATCAACTTTTTCAGAATATAAATACTATCTATAAACACAGCCTGGAGAGGGATTAATATTAATCTAAGCAAAATAAACACAATTAAAAGGCGAAAACTAATATAATTGCTTTAAACTTTTTTGTTTTAATCTTTAATTATTTATAAGTCTGCATTCAACTATCTCATATATAAAGAACTGGTAATTACTTTTGCAAGAAATCTTGTGCCTTGGGTCACTTTAACAACATTAGAAATGGATTTTATAACATCTTTTTTTGCCACTGCTTGATCCTTATTTGATAGACTTAGACTTAAAAATCATTAATAATAATATTGACCCTTCTTTGGCCCCCTTAAACCGCTTCATCTAGGGCATCTTCAGAAGCTATTAAAGCTTTTTCAACTTCTTCTACTTTAACAAATTCTTTTTTTGTCAATTCTAATTCCTTATTATTTGGAGATTTATTTGACATTATTTATCTCTCTATTAAAGATATTGCCTTATTCTACAACATAAACAGCCTTTTAAGCTTGAGCGGCCTTTTTAGAAATTTTAACAACCCTATTTAATCCTTGGCAACATCAAAATCTTCTTCCCTCCGAAAACTTTGCTACAATCGCTGCTTCTTGTTATACAACAACAGCTCTCTTGATAATAAATGACATCAAAAACATTGAACCTACAAACTTTTTAACTATATTCTTGTCAGTAAATTTAATTAACTAAAGAAGTGATTCTTTAACACTCTCCCTAATTTACTAAGAACACTCTCTGTTAACTTTTTAATAGTATCTAAATATGGATTAACCCGATATTTTTAATCTACATTTAACCATCTTTTTTATCTGATTGTCCTAAAATATTAGATTGAAATTGAATAATATTCACATTATTAAAATCTGCAAACACATTTAAATTCACAAATCCAAACAACAATCCACTAATTATTAAACATTTTAGACATTGTTAATTCTCCTTGTTTGAACTGATTTATTTTTAACAAAGATTATCAAACTTAAATTTATATTAAATGGAAAAAAACAGTTCTATTTTATAATAGTTGAATTTATTATTATAAAAACATATTTTTATATCAAACAAATCATTCAAGCTTATTAAAATTTCTGCATATCAAAAACCAATGAACGATCTCTAAATTAACAGAGACAATTTTTAATAGAGAAAAACTCTCGCCCCACCTAAAAGACAATAGTTTTACACAAGCTAACTATTTAATGCTTTACCTGTCATATTTAATCTAAAAGAAAATACTAGATCATCAATCCATGTTATAAATGAAGCCTTATGCACACCAAAAATATCACATTTGCTTGTGTTTTAAACAAAGTTTTTTAATAACAATAAGAAGAATAATAAGAATGCGTTCAAACTGTCAAAGTTTTCAAGCTTGAAAATAACCAAATCTTGGTTTAGCAAAAATAAAGGTGATGAACTTCATTTGGTAGGCATTACTAGTGCAAGACCAAGCAATAATATCTAGAGAAAATAAAGTCGAGCTCAAAAATCGTGCTTTTAGCTTCCTTATAGAGGATACTTTTTTGACCAATATACTTATTCTCCCCTTGACAAAAAAATCAAATGTAAAGGTGTTAAAACTTTATTTTGGTACTTACGTGGAAAATACTAAAAACAAAGAAGAAGGCACTTGGGTGATAAATGACTAGAATTTTGAGAATATCATAAAAAACTTCAAGCCAATAATATCAAATTTTGATTTGGTGCTGGGAATATGGAAAAAACAGGAAATTATGTTGACAAGCTTTAAGAACCTATTGTTAAGAATAAAGAATTATTTGCTATTTACATCGAAAGAAACAATGCTAATAAAAAACATTGTCCTTTAAATAAGAACAATAAAACTCCCATTAGCTAAAAATAGATGATTATCTCAAAAATTTAGTGAACTGGTGTTTAGAAAACACTTGTCCTGAATTCTTGACCACCGAATTTACTAAGAAAGAAACACTTACAAGAAGAGCCCTGGTAAAAGCTTTTTGGAATACCAAAATTTTGCATTCCAAATAATAGAAGTCTTCCTGATAATTATTTTGTAAAAAAATAGACATGATATTGACAATAGCGATCTTAATTTTCAAGGTGAGTGAATCAGCAAGATTAGCCTCATTCATTCACTGTAATGTTGGTTGGCATTGATTAACAGATACCACTAGATTTTTGATCAACATTATTGATCTTGATGATCACATGAGTAACAAACATTTATTTATAGATTTATAGTATACAGATTGCAAAGAAAAAAAAAGACCTAAAAACACCTGCTGCTTATGTTTTTACAGATATGATATTTAGAAGAAAAGTTGATGACGATTTTCAAATTCAACTGAAAAAAACTCTCTTTTGACAGTCAGGTTTTAAACAATTTTAACAACAAGCTTTGCTTAAACTGTTTGTCAATAAAATATTTGAATTTTTAAACAAAAATACACCAAGCAACAAGTTTACATGTATTTAGAATGTTTTTTTTGCAGTCTTTAAAATGAATAAAGCTGGCAACCCGGCATAAGACATTATGAACTACTATTTCTAAAATTAAAAATTATAAAAATAAATTCTTAATTTATCCTGTGATAGCCTTTTAGATCCTTTTTCAAATTTTAAATTTACTATGTTAACTATAAACACTTTTGAAAAAGGTCTTTGGCTTTTTCCTATAGTCTTTTTATTTTATTTTAAACCACTATTTCTATAATCTTTGACTTAAAACTGTGATTAGCTAAAAATAATAAAATATTTAGTTAGGTATTGAAATTAATCAAATATTTTGAATATAATTAAAGCAATTATTGATAAAAATACACTGAACATGGAGATTAAAAATGAAACCAGCCATATCTAATCATAACCACCAAACCAATAAAAATAAACTACTTGGTAAAATCTGTAGACTGAAAAAAATTATTTCAGTAATCAATTACTTAAATAAAGAATTTAAAAAAAAATATAATACCTCAATTAATAAAGAACACTTTACTTCTAAAAAAGTAAAAGAACTTCGAGTTCATCATCAAGGAGATATCCTTCGCGTACTAAACTCAAATATACATAGAGAAAACAAAAAAGAAACCACAATTAATACTCTAAGACTAGATTTAAAATTTTTGGTTAAGCTAAAAGCATTAGAAAAAAGAATACTAACATTTTCAAATAGCTTCGGAGAATTTAAAGGAAAGCTTTGTATATATAAAGTGTCGCCTATTGCATATAAATTGATTAATGCATATTTTAATAACACTAAAATAGACTTACTTAAAAAAGTAAAGGAAGAGAAAGAATCTTTTAAGCCTAAAAATATCACTGAAAATATCACTGTATATAATAAACAATATATAAATATATATAATAAGAATTCTATAGAAAACTCTTTCTTTAAAAGAATTAAATCAATAATTTTCAATGCAAAAGAACCAACTAAATCATTAAAAAATACTTTATTAAACTATAAAGATTTTAAAAATTATCTAAAATATGATTATGAGACAAAAGATATTAAAGAGTTTTTCTTATCTAAGCTAAGTCTTTATAAACATAAAATTCACTTTATGAGGAAAACCGCACCCTATAAAACTGATTTTTACACTCTTGCAGGAGAATTTAAAGATACTTATACTACTAAATGGAAGGTAAATAAAATAACTAGCTTTTCAGGACATGCTAGGATAATAGCCAATAATATTCTGGTTAACACTTTAAAAAAAGGATTAAAATTTGAGTAAATTACTTGAAAAACTAAAACAAAAAAAAACTTTAATGAAAATTGACAATATTTTAATTAAAAAAGATATTTTTAGCAAAATAGAAGAAATAGATGGAAAAAAAGTATACTATACGAAAATATTTAAACATTTAATTGATTTTAAAGTTACTAACAAAGAACAAAGATTAAGACTTGTATTCCAAGAATTTAATAATAACAATAAAGATTATTATTTTTTTAATCTTTTTTCATTGGGAAAAAATGATAAATTTTTGGGAATAAAATATGGATGGGATTACCTTGAAAAACCCTTCTTTCTTAAAAAAGAAGACAATAAAATTTATGCAATAAAGAAACTCTATTATATAGAGTTTAGGTTTAAAAAAGGATCCGTCAAGTCTTACATATTATCTTTAAGAACTTTGTTGAGAAAAAATGAAAAAGAAAGCACTGAGTATTATCAGTTTACGCTAAATCATCTAGAAAAAATGGAAAGTAAAGTATACAAATTTTACAATAAAAAATCACCGGATGGAGGAATTTTAAAAAAATGGATATTAAAAAATCAGATATTATAACAATGGCTTCAATTAAGGGAGGAGTCGGAAAAAGTGTGCTTTCTATACTTTTTTCTTATGTATTAAAGGAATTGGGCAAAAAGGTGCTTCTAATTGATTTAGATCCACAAAATTCTTTAACTTCTTATTTTAATAGATATATTTCAAATATTGAAAAATATAATACATATAGTATGTTAAAAGGAGATTTCCATTTTAATGAATGCATTAAAAAAATTGATGATTATATATCTATAATCCCCTCTCACCCCATTTTGGGAAAATTTAATTCGGAAGCCATTGATTACAAAGAAGTTATTTTAGAACATCATTTAAATGAAAATATGCAAAACTATAATTTTGATTATGTTTTATTAGATACTCCTCCTAGTTTAGATTTTCTTTTAAAGAATGCCTTGAATGTTGCGGATTATATTGTGATTCCAGTTCAGGTAGAAATATGGTCAATAGAAAGTTTTACTATTTTGATTAACGCAGTTAATGATATTACAAAATTTAGAAAGAAAATATATAATATTTCTATTGTGGAAAACCAGTTTATAAAAAATAGAAACACGATAAAAGAAGTGGAGGACTTGCTTTATAAAGAATATAGAGAATATATTAAAGGCAAGATCCATTTTTCAAATAGTATAAAAGTTCTTATAAATGGACGATTAGAGCCCTCTAAAAAAGAAATGTATTATAGAGAAATAAAAGATACTTTAAAAAATATTTTTTCTTTATAGTTGGCATTTTTACTAACTATAAAGGTACTTATTTAGGGTTGTCCGATATCGGACAGATAATTTTACTAAAAATTATCTAAAAATAGGAGATAAAAATGAAGAAAAAAGACAATAAAAAGCAGGTAACTTTATATAAAAGGGTTGAAATCTCAACAGGCAAAGAATTAAGTTTAGGCAATAATCAAGATAAGGAATTGAGAAATTACAATGAGTTAAAAGAGCAGTTGAAATTAAATTTAAAATCCGATATTAATAATAAAATTCAAAGAATGAAAATTTTATATGAAATTAAGCAAAAAGAACTTTATAAGTATGATGGCTTCAAAAGTTTTAAACAGTTTATAGAATCTTATATAATTGCTAGAAGCCAAGCTTATATGTATTTGAAAATTTATGAGAAAGTTTTAGAAGGGATTATTTCTATTGAAAAAGTTAAAGAAATGGGTTTTGTAGCTACATATAAAAATATACTAAAAAATAGCTTGTCAGAGATATATAAAGAAAATATGGTTAAAGAAAACCCAGAAGAAGGTGTTGGCACCCAAAATAAATCTATTAGAATTTTAATGAAAGATGAAAAAGTTTATGATTTTTGCAAAAAAGATATCAAAAGAATCTACTTTATTTTAGAGAAGCTAATTAAAGATAAAAAAAATATCTTATCAGATCTTATAATTGAGTATGAAAATTATAAAAAAGATAAAAAGATAAAAGTGAGCTCTTGATTAAAATTGTATAATATATTATAATCAAACTAGGTTAGAGAGCTTTTCTCTCTCCGTGTTCAGTAGTAAAATATTTGCCCATAGGGGGCTTTTTTTGTGCCTACTATATATTAAAAAAATAATAAAGTATTTTCTACTTACAATTTCTATAAAATTTAGGTAGATATAAATTCAAAACAAAAGATTGTTAAAGTATTCTCACGAGATTAATCTTTTATTAAGCATTTATGCTTTTCTCATTAAATCTGATCAACCTTTTATCAGATTTAATTTTTAGGGTTTAGTAGAATTTTTATCAACAATAATTCTTTCATAAATTTTATTATTTTTATCAAATTTTAATTCAAGTAGCCTTTCAACTTTAATGGCGATCTCTTATGTCGCAGAAAATAAAAATTTTAATGTTAATAAATTGTATTTTTTATATTGATAAAAATACACAGAAACACGTAACAGATTTACAGATAAAAAGGAAAAATAAATCGCGTTATTTTTGATTTTTGAAATCCGAATTTTAGTTTTTGGTCAAAACGGGTAATATCATATTTTATTTAAAAATAAGCTTAATAAAATCTATAGAAATAAAATAAGATTACTTTAAGCACATAATAATATCTATCTTTATCTCAATAGCATTGTTGAGATTTAAAAAACCATTTATTTTTGTATTTATTTTAATTTTTTTACTCTTAATTTAATAAAATCAAACTTCAAATTTTGGATTTTTACGCAACTTTTTTACTATCCTAAGTTTATTAAGCAAAAAAATATTAACTTTATAAAGTTAATCTCAATAAATTTATTCTAATTAGTAAACATTTTACCAATTACTCTAGCATCATTTACTAATGACTTAGAATTATTATGGTTTACAATATCTACGGGCTATCTTCTGCAAACAAAATTCAGGCTTACAAATAAATACTCTTCGAAAGTAATTTCACACTTCAGCAGGCTACTTAAGCTTAAAAATACGCCCTGAAATCACCTTAAATTCTTGTTAATAATTTCATATTTTGAGCAATCTTTCACAAGTTCTTTGATTTCGAAAGAATTGTAATTATTAGATCTTTAAATTTGAAATCAAAGAATTTTTATACGAATGAATTGATTTGTTTACATGAAATCCTAGATTTTTAAATTTTTTAAGAATATTGATTGATGCTAATTTAATTATATTTGAATTTCTTTTTGGTTTTTTTGGAAAAGATGCGTTGACCATTATTAAGATTTTTTCTTTGAAATGAATAGTTTTTGTGCGCTGTTTGAATAGCATTAAACTCTTAAAAAATGTATCAAGCAGCTAAAGTCTTATATTTTTATTTTTTGCAGTTCTCTTTCTCCGCATTCACCTATGAAATAATATAATAATAAATACAATATTATGTTAAGTATATATTTCAGCATCATCTATAAAAATAATTTTAGGAAAGCTTGTTTTCAATGATTCGTCAAATTTAGTTTTATAGATATTTGAGCAAGGAATTATTTAGATATAACGATGCTTGAAAATATAAAAAAGAAAACCCAAAATACAAATTTATAAATTTTATAAATACCTTATTTTTAATGTCATTAAGAATGGATTGCTTTTATTATTCTTTTGTTACTTCTAAAATATCAACAGCAGATGTTATTTTAAATAGTTATATTTTTGCACCTTGTGAAAAGCAGATGTAAACAAGTGTTTTTCTAGAGTAAATTTTTTATGATAAGGGGGTACTGCTACACTATGTGATGTTGGTGTATGAATTTGTGTGAACCGCTATTTAAAATTAAATAATAAGCTTTTATAAAGTTAAGTAATAATTACAGCATTAAAGATAGATTATTGCCTTGCTATAAAGAATACATAAAGCATTTATATGGTTTAATTTCAATAATGCAGTACACCAGCAAATAAATACAATATTAAATTGTATTTATTAAAAATCATATTATATTGATATTAGATTGATATATTCAATTTTAATATATTGTATTACATAATATTATAGGATATAAAATAATACAATGTAAAATTTTAAGTAAGGAGAATATTTATGAAATATAATACGATTATAAGCATATTTGTTTGTTTGTTTTTAACTGCTTGCAATCCAGATTTTAACACAAATAAGAAAAGAACTCTAAGTAAGGGGATAATTTCAAATCAAGATGCAGATTCTGATAAAATAATAAAAAATAAATTACTTGATGATTTAATAAATTTAATAGAAAAAGCGAATGCAGATAGAGAAAAATATGTAAAAAAAATGGAAGAAGAACCTTCGGATCAATATGGAATGTTGGCTGTTTTTGGAGGTATGTATTGGGCAGAATCACCACGGGAATTAATATCTGATACAGGTAGTGAGAGATCTATTAGGTATAGAAGGCGTGTTTATAGTATTTTATTAAATGCTATTGAAACTAATGAATTAAAGAAATTTTCAGAAATTAGAATACTGTCAATAAAAGTACTAGAAATATTTAGCCTATTTAATCTATTTGGAAGTACTCTTGATGATGTGGTTGTTCACTTATATTCCAAAAAAGATACTCTAGGTAAACTAGATATTTCAAATTTAAAAAGACTTAAAAATTTGTTTGAAAAATTATTATCTATAAAAACAATCGTTTCAAAGATGTCAAAACGTCTTTTATTGGATTATCAAAATAATGAAAATTTTATAAAAACAGATAACGCCAAGCTTGGATCTTATGTGGTTGCACTTTCCAATCAAATTCAAGAAAAATATAATGAAGCAGAAAGGCTGAAAAGCGAGATAATTTTAATATATACCCTTTAAAGGGTATATATATCCACTTTCTGAGTCAATATTGGCATCCTTTCTCTCGGCAGCAGAACTAAATGCTTCACCACCACCAACGCTCTCCTAATATCAGTTAGTATCAATTGGATTATTATCGGCATCATTTAGCACACCATTATCATCTTTATCAGCATCCACAATAATCACATTTAATATCTACTCACTACTAACCTTGGTGGCATCATCAGTCAAGTTTTGCATTTACAATTTTTATAGATTTAAATAAATAACCTTATTACATTTTGAATTACATGGTAACAAAATTAAAAAAGATCATGAATATAAAGAAATAAAAGCTAAGACAGGCCCCGTATGAGGTTAAATTTATGTATTTTATTTAATAAATTATTTTCAACATATTTTGTATTATTATTTGTAATAATAGATATACTATAGTATGTTATGAATAAAAAGTTTTTATAAGAGGATAAATAATGAATTTGTTTAAAATTGAAGCTAATTATATTGATATCCTTAATAAGGAAATTTATCTAGCTAGTATAACGATTGCAAATGGTCATATTGTGAGCATGACAAAAATTAATGCAATATTAGATGAGTATATATTGCCAGGATTTATTGATGCACATATACATATAGAACGTTCTTTTTTTATTCCATCAAACTTTACGCATTTGGTAGTTCAACATAGCACTGTGGCGACAATTAGCGATCCTCATGAAATAGTAAATGTTTTTTTCCGCATTTAAAAAAGGCAGTAAAGGATTGAAAAATCTAATCAAGAAAGTTATAGAAAGAGTATGAAAGGTTTTTTATTGTTAAATTAATTAGGAGCTATTAATTATATGTCTAAGGAAGGTTTAAGGTTTATTGCTATAATGGAATAAGGAATTAAGGTGGTTGGGGGCAACTGTCCCGAAGTAAAGCTTGTAGATTATGCCCCGGCAGATGTCTTCCGGGTTTAAAAAATCTAAAAAGTTTTCATTAGATAAAGTAAGAAGTTATTTCTATTAATTTTTGATTTAGAAATATTAGTTTATTAAAATATTTAGACGCAAGCACTGCATTTCTAATTTCCTCGTCAAAATCACCTACTATTTTCTTATTTGAAAGTTTTTCTTTAAGTAACGCAACAAGGTATTCCCAAATTATCTCTTTATGGAATACTACAAGCTTCATGTTTTATATATAATGAGCAGCACTTCCTTTTAGTTCAAGTTCGTTAAGCATTTTCAAATCATACTGCACAGTGCACATACAAGCAGCCCTTTTGCTATCTTTTTTAAAAGTATGAGTGGCCCCTCCTATTCTGTAAATATCGCAAGCCTAATAACGCACAATCCCACATGTTTTTTGTAATTTTGATTTTTAGTGCTAATTGTCCAATATATAGACTTATATTATTATTTTATTTTAAAGTTTTTATTTAAGGCAGGTCTCTCTGTTCTTTAATATAGTGAACATTAATTCATTTTTTTATCTAAAAATTTTAACAATATTTTGTTCTATATATTTTTTTTTACAAAAACGATTTAAAATTATCAATTACCTAACATGGCATTGACTATATTAGGAATTTACAAACTAATTTTTTAGTTGTTAATCTATATTTTATTTATTTTTTAGATATGCTGCTTTGGGAAGTGTGACAATGTCTACGTTAATTATCCTAGTTCCATTATTGGGAGTAAATTCTAGTAATAAATGAATATGATCTTTATCGTGGCTGAATTCATTAAGGGCTATTTTCTACAAAAGCATATATTAAGCACTATTTGGTTTGGTAAAGAAAAAATGAACGCTCACTATTTATGCATCTTAACCTATAATTTCATAGAAATGGATGGGCGATAAAATATAATTAAATAATACTTAAGCCCCGCAAGATCTTGAATTAAATTATTATATTTATCTTTTATAACACTTAAATTACCAGGTTTTGTCCATATGACATAGCCTCCTCCTACAATTTTCAAGCCTCTCCTTCTTTTATTTGGTTTAAACCAGATTCTTCATCTCAACAAAATAAATATTGTTATTATCTTCTTAAAGGCTCTCTTAATGTAGCTTAAAGCCCAAAATTCAACTTAATAATTTGAAGAAAATATAGGGTTAAAAGCTTAAGTCAATTTCTGAAGGATCAAGTGTTAATTTTAAGAAAAATAGAGCTGGTTTCCCTAAAATTAGATTAAAAGAATCTTTAAAAGGGTTGAAATATATTAATTAAAATAGCATAATGATTTATGCTATTTTAACCACCATTTTAGTTGCTTTGCAAGTTAAAAGGCGGTAGTATGTGTTGATGTGGTTTAATTACGGCTATACTATATAAATGCTACTACTAATTTTTTATATAATCTTCCAATATTCTTTTTTATCATTTTGAATGAAGTTATTTAAATATAAATATTTATAGGATTTATTGTTTTATCATTATAAGGGTATACTAGTCCTAACTATGCTAATAATTGTCCTACGTGCTGATTTTGTTAAGGTTTTCGTTGTTATGCCATACAAACTTCATCTGAACTTGTAAATTTAATAGCACTCACTATCTTTTAATTTTTCTTTTTTTATATTTTTAAGAATTCTTCCAGCGTCTTTTATTCTAGAAGAAACTCTTGGTTATATTTATACAGTTATTTGCTCAAATATCCATAGAACTAAATTTTGCGAGTTCTTAAAAATAAATTTTCCTAAAATTATTTTTGTAGATAATACTGAAATATTTGAAATGCTCAATAAATTCGGAACAGAACTTATTAATTCTCATTTACTAAAAGTTATTTCAAATTAGACAATAATATTGAAAAACGTTTTTTAACCTTGGATAAAGATAAAAAACAAAATAAAATTATAGAAAAAATTTTTTACAAAGAAAAAACAAATGAGCTTTACCATAGCTTTTGACATTTTATATTACAAGAGCTGCTTGAACTAAATTTTTGGACTTGTTTCTTTTACAGAAGATCCTATAATATCTTGAAATATTCTATAAATTATTTACAACTTTAAAGTTTTAGAATCTTTAAGACAATAACCATAAAAAATCTATTCATAAGTATCCCATTTTTACAGCAATATACCTTGAAGTGTTGAAAAGCTTTAACTATCGATTTTTTTAATATCTTAGCACAAATCTATGTACTATTACTAATATAAGAGAGTCTTCTTTTAAAGAAGACTCTAATTTTAAATATTAATATATTTATATATTTTTTTTCCATTTTAAGACTTACTTAAAGCATTTTTTGCCTGTTCAACAACTTCTTTTATAAAGCTTCTTCTTCCTATTGCCTCACCTTTTTTAGAAGAATAATTTTCTAAGCACCTTAAAGCATCCTCTGCTCTATTTAAAGCCTTTTTAGATAATTGTGATGCTGCCCTATTTTTACTTTTTTCCAATCTTTTAATAATACCTTCTTTTAAGCTTTCCTTAGCTTCATCAAAAAAGAAAGCGGCAGATCTTATCTCTTGTTCTGCAGTATCAATGCAACCCATAATTTTATCAAGTTCGTCTCCTATCTTTAAATTATTTTGCAATTGTACTAGTTCCCTTATTTTATTTCTATTATTATGAGAATTTTTCATTAGTGATATTTTTTTATTCTGAATCTTAGTTATCACATCATAAAAATCACTTCTTATTAAAGTATATTCATGTTTAAGTGAGCACACATTCTCAATTAACTCGGGAAATCCAGATTCTCCAATAAGATTCTCTATATCTTTAATTGCTTTATCCGCTTGCTTTTCTTCCTCAGTAGAAGGGAAAAAATCCTCTTCTTTTATCTCTTTTTTTTGATTATGCTCAATTGAAATGGTTGGTATACCAATCCTATTATTAGATTCTCCTAAAGACACCGCAGATTCTACGGAGGGCGCCACTACAGGTTCTAAGGGGAGGGTGGTCACGTCTAAACCCTTGTCTTTCAATTTTTCCGAATTTTTAATAAAATCTTTTTTTTCTTTTTTATTTCCATATAAATTATTAATAGCATTTTCTTGAACGCCATTTAAAGCTTCTTTTATATCATTGTTATTTTTTTGTTCCTCTTTATTACCAGATAATTTAGAATTTAGATTACAAGACATCAATCCTATCGTTAACAATGTATATAAAAACATTTTTTTTTTCATAAAAATACTCTCCTTTCCCTTAATCAAGAATATATATTACAAATAATTATTCTTAATTAATACTAATTATTAATTAAGATTATATATCATTTTGTTTGAATTTCAATAAAATATAAATAAAATTAATTATATTTTATACTTTTTTGCTTATTAATCATTTGGAGAATATATGATAATCTCTGAACTACTATTTTGCTTTAAGAAGAAATTAATAAATTGTTTAAAACTAGAAAAATTTTCATATTTATAAATTTTTTTGCTTAATTTCATATAGAATTCATTCTTTGAATTTTATTATTAATATTGGACTAAAGCTTGATAAAAAAATAATATCAAATCAAAAATTTTAGATCCTATACCTGTAATATTAAGAAATCCTTTTTATGATGTAAAATTAAAAAACAATAATTTGAATATATTAGATTTAGCTAATGACTATAAAAAAATAAAAAATGAATTAATAAAGAAAAAAAGTTTAACAATGCTGAATTTTATTTATATTTTAACCCATTAAACTTTATAAAGGATTTATCAAAATCAATTTTTAGCTTTCTAATATTATTTTTATTAATAATAATTCTTTAATGAATTCTCTTATTTTGCCCAAATTTTAATTCAAAAAGCTTTCCAGTTTTAATAATAATCTTTTCTGGAAGCAGAAGAGAAAAGTTCTAATGTTAATAAATTGTATTCTTTTACAAACCCTATTTTAGGTAGTTTTATATAACCATTTTCTATTCTTATTGAGTTTTTTTGATTATTAGTTCTATAAGTTTGCCTATTTTTCTTACTTTTATACTTAGGAAATCCTTGCACTCTATTTCCTTTTTTAATTTCTCTAAAAAAATTACTATACGCAAAATTTAAGTCGATCCACGCGCTACAAAGAGCCAAACTATCAACTTCCTTTAAAAAAGGAAATTCTTCTTWATATTTACTTGGATAGGTAATAAGATTTTGTCTATTATTTTTATAATAATCTTTCTTATCACTTAACATTTTGTTATACAAAAATCTTACACATCCAAATACTTTTGAAAAATATTTTTTTTGATTGGTGTTGGGATATATTCTGCACTTATAAGCTTTATTAGCATTCATTATTTTTTATAATTATAAAATCATATTTTAACTTGCGTTACAAATTCATCTCCACCTAAATTTCATAGAAATTATAGGTGGAGTATTCTTTGTTATTTTTAGATAAAAATCTTTCGCATCTATATTATGTACTTCATCTTTACCCTCCACATTAGGCAGATTATCTTTATCATATTTAATTAATAACTTTTTTTAAAGGACAGTTGGAATCCGTTCATTCCAATGTCAAGATTGGGTTCAAATCCCGCAAGTTCATCAATGATTCGATTCATAAGATTTTTGTAGTATCGATCTTCAAATAGTACTGGCAAATAAATTGAGATTAAGTAGGATGATCCAAACGTGAGCATTCCTGAAAGTAGTAGTATCATCGAAGATATACTAGCAGGTTCTTTTTTCAGATTTTTCATTTGAATAACTCCAGTTGTTAAAAGGGTTAATCCTAGCAAATTAAATCCAAGCGTGCAGCCACCTCCAATATAATCTCCTTGGACAAAAGACCCCACTCCAAAAGGTAAAAATAAATTTAACATTACTGGAATCCATAGATCTATCAATTGTTCTTTTTCGTATTGCAAAAGAGCCTTTTTAGTCTTTTCGGGGTCTTTCAAAATTTTTTCTAATTTCTGGTTTTGAATGAACTCCTTTTCTCTTTCAGCATATTTCTGAATTTTATATTTTGAAGTGAAATTTAAAGCAAAGATTTGCATCGTTAAACTAAAAATTAATATTAATGTGAAAATTTTTTTCATATTAATATTACCTCCTAATAATTAAGTTTTGATATTTAAATAATAGTGCAATTTTTAGATTTTATTTTTGGAATTGAATTTTTTAAGATGTTGTTGAGCATACTTAGCTATGCTAAGCAGATTTTAATGTAGGGTTTGTAGAGTTTTAATAAACTCTTTTAGATTTGAAATTATGTTGTCTATTTCTTTTTGTACGTCAATTATCAATATCTAGATTTGGTTTTTCTTGATTTGCTATTAAGGTTGACTGAATTTCTTATTTCAAAGTTTTGGTGTTTGTTGCAAGTAGATTAGTAAGTTCTTTAGCGCTTGTGATCTGTTTAAAGCTGGAGTTGGTTTATGCACAAACACAAAGTATATATCTAATTTGAGATTTAGTAATAAATTTAAAAGATAATTTATAC
>NC_001854.1 GCF_000008685.2 Borreliella burgdorferi B31
TTACCCTTTAAATTACTAAATTTAACTTGAAAATACTAAACTTTAACCCAAAATAATAAAACTTTAACTTGAATTTTTCAAAATTACAAAACTTTAACCCAAAATGGTAAAACTTTAATTTTTTGTAATTTTTACATAAAAGTGTTAACTTTAAAATTCCAAACTTTATAATTTTGGAAAATTATCAATACTTTTTTAATTTATTCTTTATTTTCAAAATAATCTTTATATACTTATATATTATGTATAAGTCTGTAAAAGAACAACAAGAAAAAGGAATAGATCATGCATGCAGAATACTTATTCTTACCGAAACAATATTTGAAATAAATTTAATATTAGAAAATTATTCTCAAAAAACTCTACTCAAAAAGTATAACGAAAATCTCAAAAACAAAAATCTACCTCCTAGTAATATATCAACAATGAAAAAATACTTAAAGCAATTAGAAAAAGAAATAAAAATCATAGCAAAATTCTATTTTAAAAACGATCAATCTCTAATTTATTATAAACTTAATTATACCCTAGAAAAAATTTGGTTAAAACTAATAGAATTATTCTACAAAGAATTAAAACAATTTATACAAAAGAACACTACTACTTAATTGTAAATACATTATAAAATAATCTTATTCAAAACTTTAGAAATATATTGTTTTACGCTAAAAAAATTTAAAAAATACTGTGCTATATTTGTAATATAAATTTAATATAATAGGGGGCTAATTCATTATGGATGGAGTAATTAACGATACATTGGTCGCAAGAATGAAAAAGCAAATTAAATTTAATAAGAATAAGTTAATCATTCTTGTCAAAACACTAGATCATATGAATAAAGAATTACTTTATAGTGCAAATAAAACTTACAATTATGTCTTAATACAAAACAATTTTAATGAGGCTCTAGCTAAAACTTATCAACTTAGGGTTAATTATAAAACCCTATTAGAATATCTTGAAATATTAGAAAAAAATCCAAAAGTAATCTTAAAACGTCCCACAAATAAAGAAAATGAAAGCTTTATAGGCCTTTATACACTCCTTTCCCCTTTAGAAGTTTGTTGCACTAAAATTTATAATCTTCATCCTAATATTTAAGCTAATATAATCCAGAAAATTTACTATAATCGATTATATAAATAGTAAACCAATATCTATCCTAGTATATTATGGCCTATAATAGGCCCAATAAAGAATATTTTGAACATGAATAATTATTTAATTACCAATATAAAGCTAAATACAAAATAAATTCAATATATCTTTAAATTCTAGAAAATTTTTAATCTAAAAAAATCATTATTATAGTGCCCAAAACAAAATAAAACTTAAACTGGGAAAATTAGTGTTACATAAAATGAATAGGGCTTAAGACAAATTCTTTATAAAAAACTTGCTTTAAGCCCTATTTCACGATCATATTGTGATTCGAATCCGCGTCGAACTATTTATAGTATAACAAAAATTAAATCATAGTCAAGTTGTATTTTAAATAAATTTTAATCTTAATTACTAAAACTTTACAATATAACTAAAATTGCTATAAGAGTATTTACTTTTATAGCAATTTTAGTTATATTGTAAAGTGATCAATTGTGAGGAGAAACTTTTATGAATTCAAAAACAACAAATAAAACCACTAGAAATTGCTATAATAAAGTTCAACACAAATTAATAGTTCTTATTTCAACAATATGCTATCTAAACAAAACACATAAGAAATATACACAAAAAACCATACTCTATTATTTTAATAAAAATCTAAGAAAAAACGGTCAACCTATTTCTACACTAAGAACTATGCAAAAGTATATTTATAGACTACAAAAAGAAATAAAAGTCACAAAAAACTACTAACTATTTCTGATAACAATATCGATATCCAAACCATGTAATAGAAATCCCAAACACATAGAGCCAGCCCCCCAAAATACAAGGAATTAAAATCAAGCAACACATAAACCATTTCAATAACTTCTAAGTATAAAATGCCAAAGCATAAATTTTGCTATTGCTTAAACTATTTTCGAGTATACATCTGTATTAAATTTAAGCTTGTTTTTTCTATCAATGAAATCATCTTTTGCATCCTTGTCAAATACAATTTCACTTTAATTTTAATAAAAAATAAAATATTTGGACTCACCAATAGGCTTCAGTGCCCGCATTAAACCTAAATGTTTAATTAAAAATTTTTGGATTGTTATTCCCAATGCTTTTTCTATCTTGAAAGAACTTTAAAAGTGCTTTCAAGATAGTTTCTTTTTGCACGTTACTTGAATTTACATTCAAATAATAGGGCAAGTTGCTTTATATATACTCTTTATTTTTTTTGATTTTTGTATTTAAGTGTTGATATTATTAGTAATATTTTAAACTTTACTCTTAACTAAAAGCTTGTTTTATTGTTAAAAATAAAACACAAACAATACCCTATAAATAGTTTAATATTGCAATATTATTTAAACTATAAAAATATGTAAATAATAATTTATAAATTAATAAAAAACATATAAGGGAGCTTTCTTAATGAAAATCAAAAATATAGCAAACATATTAATATTTTTTTTATCTATAGTTTTAAATAGCTGGGGAAATGAGTCAAAAATAAATACCCCAAATGAAAATTCTCAAAGTAATATTTTAATAATCTCAGCTACAAAAGCAGAAATAGAAGAGATAAACAAGATTATTCAAAACAAAAAATATATTTCAATAGAAGAGCATAGAAGAAAAAAAAAGATTGCCATTGGGAAATTAATGGATCATAATATAATTACCATAGCTACAGGAGTTGGAAAAATAAATACGGCCCTTTGGACAAGCTATATTATATCAAAATATAAAATTAGTCACATAATCAATGCTGGAGTTGCTAGTGGAATTTATAGTGATAAAAATAAATTTATAAAAATAGGAGACGTTGTAATATCTACAGAAACAACAAGTTATGATTTTGATCTGCATAGATTTGGATATGAAATTGGACATGTTCCAGAACACCCTAAAAAATTTAAAGCAAACACTGCTCTTATAAGGAAAACTTCTAAAATAAAAATAAACAATATAACCTCATATATGGGCTTAATAATTACTGGAGACCAATTCATTGATCATCAAACTTTTCAAGAAATTCCAGAAGAATTTGAAAACGCAATCGCAATAGACATGGAAAGCGCCGCAATGGCTCAAGTAGCATACGGCTTTAAAATTCCCTTTATAATCATCCGGGGAATATCTGATATAGTCAATAATGAGAATAATTACGATGATTATAAAAAATTTTTAAAAAAAGCTTCTTCTAGCTCAGCAAAAATAGTAGAAAACTTAATTAAGTTAATGTAACTTAATTAAGTTTTTAATTAGATTTTGTATTTTTTTTATTTTTTCATAATCTTCTTTAAGTTTGATTATAGCGCCTTTTAGTAGCTGCACTCATCTCTTAAACTTTTATTCCAGAACTATAAAATTACCGTCTCCTTTGCTTATAATAATTATTAGAGCTCCTTATTAAAATCAATATTCTTCAATGAATACTATTTTATAATAAGATCTTCTCTACGCTGTGCTTGATTATATCTTTTTTTGATTATAATCCCTCAGCAAGTAATATCTTTATTAAAATAACTACCCCCAAATGCTTAAAAGCCAAATTATTAATCCCATTGATACAAAAAGCTCAATTTAATAATTTATTTTCTTTTTATAAAAACATTAAATACTCAAGATCTCTTAACATTGGCAAGTGAAGCCAAAATCGATGCTGAAAAATCTAATAAAGAGGTTAATTCTCAAAAGAAAAGCAAAAACAATAGTAAAAATATAGAAGTAAAAGATACTCTTGGGCTAGTTAAAGCAATTAAAAAGTCATTATAAAAGATTGATTTGGCTTTTAAAGCATTAATTGGGTCGGGCTATGACGCCTCATCAACAGCTAAAAGTAAATTTAGAAAATGGCTTAAAGATGATAAATTTGCTAGATGAATTGTTAAAAATAGCAGCAATTGATGGAAATGACAATAACATTAGCAAATACAATGACCTTAAAAAGGTAGTAGATAATTTCAATAATCAAAATTCATTAATAAAGGTATATTTAAAAAATTCAAGCAATGAAGATAAAATTGAAGCTAAAAAATGCATAAAAACACTTATGCACAATGTTGAAACATATTTTGAAAGCGTATGTGATGAGCTTAAAGATAAAAATAAAAATGAGCATAACAGTATATTAACAACTCTAAATGAGGCAATTGGTAAAATAAAAAATTCAGCAATAGCCATACATGTTTGTTTTAATATAGATTAATTTTAAATGCTTTTTATATCTAAAATTTTTTCTTAATTGAGTTAAAGTGCACAATTAAGAAAAAATAAAAATAAATCTTTAAGTTATTGCATAAAGGATTAATTTACTATGTCTTGTCAGCAGTTCTTTTATAAGCAACATTCCAGCAAGATATCAATATAAAAACACCCAATATGAAAATATGCTATTTAGAAAGAGGAAGAAGAAAAAGTAAAAAAGATAAAATATTTTAAACCACTTTCCATTATGCTAAACTTCAATTAATCCACATGGCTTAATGATTCACTTTAAATGGCGGCTTTGAATTTCAAAAAAGCACGCTGCCTTTGACATTATATATTAATTTAATTTTTTGGATTTTAGGAAAAACATAATTTACCGTGCTATATCCCTGTAATTTTGACAAAATCGTTAAAATACTGTAAAAGTATTTGTACTATTTATATTTTAGACAATAAAGCCTCCCTATAAAGAACCCATATTTTCAATCCAAATTGGAAGGCCTAAAACATACAATCATAATCATTACTAGATTTATTATTTCTAAAAAAGATCACCATATTTTTAATTATATCAACTATTGAAAAAAGGTTTTAGAATAAAAGGGTAAAATTAATATTAATAATCCACCAGTAAACATTTGCAATAATAGCATTACAAGTTTAAAATTAAAACATATATGTTGAGTAAAAATCCAAAAATCAGATCTGTTTATAGAATATTTATAACCAGTTATTGCTACGAGTCACAAAATTCAAAAAATAAAAGAATCAAACTGCTATAATAATTTTAAACAGTGAGGAAGAGTTAATATGATTAAATTCCCTAAAAACCATATATCAAAAATACATATCATAAAAGAATATGAGGATGTTACTATTAAGTGGGATAGAGAATACTCATTATTTAGAAAACTACATGGTAAAAATAAAACACTTGAAGATTGGTTAGAATATACCCAAAAAGAAGAAAATCAAAAAATTAAAGAATTTGCAAATAAATTTATCAAAAAAAGAAAACCGAAAATATAAAAATCGCAAAGAAGAATTACAAAGCATAAATAAAAGTTATATAAATCGGTTACAAAAACATTGCATTGACATTTAAGATTTTGCAAAAGAGTTCTCTCGGGATATTTTAAAATGGAAAAAATTAAACACTTTGAGTATAAATGAGCCTATAAAAAGATTATAAAATAGAGAATTTGAAAAAATAGTAAAATTTTGTTTTACTTTACAATAGTAATTAAAAATTTGAAATTATAAAGTAAAAAATGAATTTTTCAAACAAAAGGTGTTTATATATAAAAAACCTTACAAAAGAAAATATCTAATTTGGCATAAAGGTTTAAAAAGATATTTAAAAAATAAAGAATTTTTTATAAGGGAATAATTTGAACAATAAAATGGTAAATATTCTGACAATAATAAGGGATAATATATCATACCGTATGTCAGCATTTATTATTAAAAAAGACTTTAAATTAAAATGAATCGGGCCAGGACATTAAAATTAAAAATAAGAATATTTTAATATTAACCCAAGATAAAAGAAGATTGATTTCTGACAGATATAAAAGGAAATCCCCTTCTAAAGAAAAATTATTTTATCTAAAAAAGATCAAATAAGAATAAAAATTAAAAAAATAATAGGTGGGCATCTAAAATTTGATTAATGTTTATAAGTATAAAAAACAAAATAATGTAAATTTAATCCTATCAACACAAGATGAGGATATTATTTTTTATACAAATTATACTTGTTAACAATAAAATACATTATTATGTTGTATGATTTCTAATATAATAATAGGCTTAATCTAAGCCAATTAAGGAGAATATTTATGAAAAACAAAATAATTTTATGTATGTGTGTTTTTTCGCTTTTAAATAGCTGTAATTTCGACAATGATGCTGAAGCAGCAACAAAAAAACATGCTGATAAAATAAAAAACTAATATATTAATGAAATAAAAAATTTAATAGCGATAGATAAAGAAAGTATAGACAAAAACGAACTACTGCGGGCTAAACCGGAAAATCAAAAGCCTGCAAACAACAAAAATGAAGAGAAGGCTTTCAAGATAGATAGCAGAGCTTTCAACTTTATAAATAGTTTTTTAACAGATGATGAATTCAACGAATTTGAAAAAATATTTCACAAACCAAAGCTACAATCGCACGGCAAGATATTAAACAGCATAGCAATTTTAGAGCTTAACCTAGAGAAAACAATTAATCACTTAGACTTAAAAAAAGATGCCTTAAATAAGGCAAATACCCTAGATTTGGAAAAGATCAAAAATTCTCTTAAACAATTATTCTCTATAAGGAAATTTTTTTCAACAAGCATAAAACAGATTTTGTTAGATTATCAAAAAAATACAAATTCTATAAAAACAGAGGACTCTAAATTAGAAGAATACCTGGACACAATATTAAATCAGTTTAATGAAAAAAATAAAGAGGTTGGAAATCTGAAGAACACCATATTATCAATACCTATCCCAACATTATGAATTAAGACTTATTAATAAGGATTTTTAAAGCAAATTAGGCCTTTAAATATAAAGGCCTAATAAAAAAGTTCATTATTTCCTATTAATATTGCCTTAATAAAACGCATTGGGATTTAAATAATTATAAAAAAGCAACCTTATTCACTTCATAAATAAAACATACTATCTCCCTAATAACAAATTTGGGAAAAATCAATCAAGAATATATAAAAATAGATCTTAAAAAAGTTTAAGCTACAATAAATTTATTTAATTTAATTAAATACTATGTATTTAATTAAATTAAATATTTGCTTATAATAAATATAAATAAATAAATAAATATGAAACTATGTAAAGGAGGGTATTTATGAAATACCACATAATTACAACTATATTTGTTTTTCTGTTTTTAGCTTGCAGGCCGGATTTTAATATCGATCAAAAAGACATTAAATACCCGCCTACTGAAAAATCAAGGCCCAAAACTGAAAGCTCTAAGCAAAAAGAATCAAAGCCTAAAACAGAAGAAGAGCTTAAGAAAAAACAACAAGAAGAAGAGCTTAAGAAAAAACAACAAGAAGAAGAGCTTAAGAAAAAACAACAAGAAGAAGAGCTTAAGAAAAAACAACAAGAAGAAGAGCTTAAGAAAAAACAACAAGAAGAAGAGCTTAAGAAAAAACAACAAGAAGAAGAGCTTAAGAAAAAACAACAAGAAGAAGAGCTTAAGAAAAAACAACAAGAAGAAGAGCTTAAGAAAAAACAACAAGAAGAAGAGCTTAAGAAAAAACAACAAGAAGAAGAGCTTAAGAAAAAACAACAAGAAGAAGAGCTTAAGAAAAAACAACAAGAAGAAGAGCTTAAGAAAAAACAACAAGAAGAAGAGCTTAAGAAAAAACAACAAGAAGAAGAGCTTAAGAAAAAACAACAAGAAGAAGAGCTTAAGAAAAAACAACAAGAAGAAGAGCTTAAGAAAAAACAACAAGAAGAAGAGCTTAAGAAAAAACAACAAGAAGAAGAGCTTAAGAAAAAACAACAAGAAGAAGAGCTTAAGAAAAAACAACAAGAAGAAGAGCTTAAGAAAAAACAACAAGAAGAAGAGAAGGAAGAACTAAGAAAACAACAACTAAAAAATACGCTATCTAATGATTTAAAAAAGCAAATAGAATCGGCCTACAATTTTAAAGAAAAATATGTAAAAAGTATGGAAAAAGAACCTGAAGACCATTACGGGATGACGTCTTTTAGGGGATTGAATTGGGGGCCAGGGACTGAAGATATATCTGACAATACCGAAAGATCTATAAGATATAGAAGACACACTTATACTGTTTTAAGCCCCCTGGATCCTCATGAATTAAAGGAATTCGCAAATATTATTCAAGATATAAATAAACTAGCATCAGTAGCAAGTATATTTAATTCTTTTAGCGCTATTGGAGGAGCTCTTGACATAGTAAGTGATCACCTATATTTCAAAAAAGACAATCTAGACAAACTAGATATTGCAGATTTAGAAATACTTAAAAATTCATTTGAACAAATATTATATATAAAAGGAAGTGTTGCAGGAAAAGCAAAAAAACTTTTATTAGATTATAAAAATCTAAAAACAGATATTAATAAGCTTAAATCTTATTCAAATGAACTGGTTAATGGAATTAAGCAACAAGCTCTAGAAGCAGAAAATCTAGAAGAGCTTATAGTGTCAAAATATAAACTTTAATGTTTCGCTTTTAAAATTTATTAACAATTTAAAAATGTATATTTAAGCTTTTGTGAAAAAATATTTTATCTATTTGGGTAGGTATTACTATTAATATGGTTTTTGGCTTAGAAATTCTTATATTATTTCCCCTGAAAAAGTTTTAGATATCATAAAAAACATATTCAACCCCCTTACAAATTAATTTATATAAACCTATATCTATCTAAAGTTTATATAAATTATAGGTTAACAATTCTTTTGCTTTTTAGTTAAAAGCACTTAAAATATAGAATTATTTCCTCAAAGTAAACTACTTTTTCTATAAGTCTCTAATTTGTTAATTTGCTCTTTGTATATACTCTCTTCTGCTGCACTCTTATATCTCTTTTGGTCATATGGTAGCGTTTCTAGACAATCGAGTGTTTCTTGCACGTAATTGATTGCCAAAGGTCTTTAATACCCAATAGACAGTCTTTCGGAATACTCACCTCAGCTAATCTATTTATCGACACAAATATTTACATTCTTGCTTTTAAAAATATTGTTAATAGCTTACATTAAGTTGCTAGTTAAAATACTGTATTTTTGGAATCTTGGTCAAAATCAACAACTATTCCCTTATTTTTTACTTTTTTTCAAGCAATGTGATACAACTACTCTCAAATTATCTCTTTGTGCTCAGCCGAAAACTCCGCGCTTTATATGTACCCCCCAATTAACTTTTTGACCTATTTTTTAAGAGCTCGACAGCCACTTTGTAATATTACATAACCAATATCGTCCATTCCTATATATATAATTTTGATTTTAATGTTGATCGTCCAACAAACTAATAATACAATGCACTTGTTGATTACTTTACTTTTAATAAAAAAATATGCTTAAGTATATAGACAATTTGTTTATTAGGAATTTTTGATTATCATTCAATTTATAATTTTTGTTAGAATATAATTTTTAAAGCATTATTTTTAAATATAATTATTTTCTTAATTGAGCTTAAATTTATTTTTTATAAAAGTTTTTATTAATTTTTAGTTTAATCATAGTTTACAATTCCCGCTTAGTTGATATAAAAATAGCATAACATTGTATAAATATATTTTTATGCATGTTGGACAAATGCCTAAAAAACAAAATTAATTATGTATTTATAATAAGTTGTTTTTGTAAAACACAAAACCTCAAAATTCAAAAACCACTATAATTTAAAATATGCATTCGAGAACTCAAATGTAATCAAGTTTACTAAAGAAAATATAAAAAGCTCTAAAGAGCACAAAAAAGCTGCTCTATTGGTTAAATAAAAAATACGCAATTAAAATGTTTGACGCAAACAAAGCTGTTGAAGTGTATTCAATAGCACAACTCGAGAAAAAAAAAATCACGTCAAAAAATTAAAAATAACTTAGACCATTAAAAAAAGACATAAACACTTTATAATTTTTTAATTATATAATTATATTAAATAACATATCTTTAAAGGATATATAACACCCCCCCCGATCTTTTTTCAATCCTTGCTAATATGTTTCTTTTCTTTTAATAGTGTCTTTTCTTTGATATTTATTAACACATATTTGCTAACTAAATAAAAGATTCTTAACTTTCATAATCATTATTAATAGATATTAAATATCATGTCCAATATTATATTAAGACATGCAACTAACATCTACATTTTTATATAAGCAACTCTACGGCCAAATAGTTAATACAATATATCAATAATGTTGTCAAATTAAATTCCCATTCAATTAAAATTCAAATATTTATACCTATATCCTTTAAAATTTTTGACAACGCTATTTAATTTTTTTATAAACTTATATAAGCTTTTAAAGCTTTAATTCCCTCTTATTGAATTTTCCAGATCTAAATTCAGATTATTATTAACAACCAAATTGCTCTAATGTTTTTATTCTTTAATTTAGTACATATGTAAAAAGTATTAAAAACTATTTTTATTGTCTCTTAAACAAAAAATTTTTGTAAAAGCTCAGGGCTTATATAAGTTCTCTGGCCAAAGAACCTATATAAGCCCTGTTTGCCTCTCATAAAATGATCAAAAATAAATAGGTAGTTAATATGAAAATATTTTTCTACACTAATTGTAGTATAGATCAAATTAGAATTAAAATCAACTTGTCTTCAGGCTAAATTGCAATCTTCCCAATTATAAACATTGCAATAAATTATTAATTTTTATGATTTTTTTATAAAAGTATTTGCTTTTATTTAAATACTGTGCTATAAATGTATTTATAAAAATCAAAATAACTAGGAGTATTAATATGCAAAATGCATTTACCAACCGCAAAAACACACCTTGCCAGAATAAATTACAACACAAATTAATAGTTTTTATCTCTACGCTAAAGTATATAAACAGTAAATATAAAAAATATACCCAAAGTAATATACTTTATTACTTTAATGAAAATTTAAAAAGAAATGGACAACCAACTGTTAAACTAAAAACAATGCAAAATTATCTTTACAAATTAGAAAAAGAAATAAAAGTAACGACCAACTACCATAAACATTTGGGAGTAAATTTTGGAACTGAAATTTATTACAAACTTAATTATCCAAAAAAAGAATGCTACCTTAAAATCAATCAACACTTTAAAGAAAAAAAAGATATAAGATTCCAAGCAAGGGTTAACAACTACCTTAAAGACAAATTTAATAAAAAAGGGAATCTAAATTTAGAGGAGTGTAATAATAATAATAATAATAAAGAAGAAGAAGAAGAAGACATAAGAAATAATAAAATAGAAAAATGTCAAATAAAAAAATATTTCAACAAATGTAACTTTTTATCCGAAGAAGCTAAGTCCATTTTAGAATTAAACATTAGTAAGAATAAAACAATTGAAATAATAAAAATAATAAAAAAAATTGAAACCGACTTAACAAAAAATAAAAACAAAGTTTGTTTTAAGAAAAAGCAAAAAATGTTGAAAGAAATACTAAGCAAAACTAAAAAGCAATTAGAAAAAAAAGGATATGACACCAAACAACTGAAACTCAAAATCGAAAACATATATAAAAGTTATAAAACCAAGCCCCATTTTATTATTGAAAATAAAAAATACAAAGACCTAGACAAAATAAGGCTTAAACTAGAAAAATCAATTGAAATTAAAAAAGAAAGTATTACAAAAAAATATATACATATAAAAGTAAATATTTTCAACATACTAATAGAACAATTGAAAAAAGAATTGGAAATAAAAACTTTAAAGCCAATTATAAAAAATTATCTAAATAGCAAAAAAACCCTAGAATATGATAAAGTGTTCAATACCTATTATTATGAACTATTAGAAACTATAAAGAAAACGAAAAATAGCCTGTACAAAGATTGTCAAACAAAGATGTTATATAAGGATAATGTATGAAAAGCATCATAAAATCTATAAAAATAGAGAAACCAAGAATTAAATGTAAAAATAAAGATCGTTTCATAAAGATTGAAAAAGAAAATGACAAAACAATGTATCATACAAAAATAATGATGGATATTTATAAATTAGGAATTGACAATAAAAGAAATGAATGTCGTATATCATTAAGAACACTATTTAATCAAATGAAAGTAGAAGAAGTTCGTTTATATTCTATAAAAGAAGGGGACAAATTTTTAGGTATTTACTATGGATATAGAAAACCTATAAAAAACATTTTCGTAAAATATGAAATAAACGGAACCATAAAGTCATATGGATTATCAAAAGCACATTACATAGAATTTAGATTTAAAAAAGGAAGCGTTTTTTGTTACTTTAAAGGATTATTTCGCTTATTAAAAAAAGAAAAAGAAAATACACCATATAATATGGCTTGTATTGATATGTTTACAAAACTAGAGAAACACGTATATGAATTTTACGGTAAAAAATATCCAGAAAAAGGAATAATTATAAGATGGATAGAAAAAAATCAAAAATAATAACAATTGCAAGCCTTAAAGGGGGCGTTGGTAAAAGCACAACTTCAATAATACTTGCAAATCTATTATCGAAAAAGCATAAAGTACTTTTGATCGATACAGATGATCAAGCTGCTACTACAAGCTATTATTATAATGAATTAGAAACAAAAAATTTCGATATATCTAAAATGAACATAGGAAATGTTATAAAAGACGGTACAGATATTAATAAAAGCATTATTAATGTTGAAAATAACATAGCTTTGATACCCAGTTATATAACAGTCGATGAATTAAATGGAGAGTATTATTATGATAACCGGCATCTTCCAATTGAATTTTCATTAAAGACGAAATTAAATTCCATAGCAGACAACTATGATTATATTATAATTGATACTAATCCCAAAAGGAATTTCACATTAAAGCTTTCCCTAATTAGCAGTAATTATGTAATATCTCCAATGACGGCAGAAAAATGGGCAGTTGAAGGATTTGAAACATTAAGAAGGTATATAAAAGAAGTTGCTGGAATACCAATATTTATTGTTATTACAAGGTTTAAAAAAAATGTTACCCACAAGCAATTAATGGAAATAGTAAGCATGAAAAACGGGTTTTTGGGATACATAAGCGAAAGAGAAGATTTAAATAAAAGAATAGGGTGTAATGAAAAATTTGATTTTTCAAAAGATTACATTATTGAATATAAAAAAATATTGGATGTTTTTTTGGGAAAATTGTAAGAATTGACAAACTTAATAAGTCCGGCATGCCGGACTTATTGGAAATAAGGGCAAAAATATGAATAAAAAAAACATTAATTTAAAAATTAATAAAAGAATTTCAGAAAATAATTTAAATTATATTCTTGATCAAAGCAATGAGAATCAAAGAAAAGAAGAATTTGAGCGATTAATTACACAATTAAAAAATAATATTAAATCAGAAATATACAATATTATTGATACCATGAAGATCCTTAAGAAAATAAATGACAAGAGGCTCTATTTAGAAGGAGGATATAAATCTTTTAAAGATTTTTTATCAGATTTTAAATTAGCAAAGACACAGTCTTATGAATATATAAAATTAGCCGCTGCAATTGAGGCGGGAATATTAGAAGAAAATTTTATTACCAATAATGGAATAAGGGCCTCTATAAGATATATTAAAAATCAAGCAAATGGTACAATAAAAAAATCAAAACAAAATCCAATAAAACCATTAAGATTTCAACTCAAGAACCAGGAAAGTTATGACTTTTATAAAAGCAATTCTAGGTTTGTAAGTTTTATGATGGATGAGATTTTTAAAAATCAAAAAGATTTTCTTAATAAACTTTTAAAAAGATATAAGGAATCAAAGGGACAATAAGAAAATTTTATAAGCAATTTAATCTTTAATATTATTGAAATATAAAATATAAAGTTAGAAATTGTAAATAATTGATTTAACAAATAAGGAAATATATACAAAAAAGCAACTGAAAATTTAAAAGATCATTTGCTAAGCAGAGGAATTTTATTTGGTTAAAGTATTTGAAAAAAAATTAAATATTATCAAAGAAAAAGGTAAATTGATCTCAATTGACAATAAATTGTCAGTAATAAGCAACGAAGAATGTTTTTAATTTTGATTATAATAAATTTTGCAAAGAAGCACGCTTAATAAGCACGGTGTAATAAGTTGGGCAATATCTTGATTAGCAACAATGTGTTTTGATAATCAATGGTAAGACGAACACTTAAAAATATTTTAGAAGGAACAGGGCATTTAAAGTAAATTTATATATATTTAAGAGTAAGGATTTGAATAATTTATGATTTAGAGCTGTAGAATTTATTAAAATACAAGAGCAACTATTAAAAAAATGGGCAAATTAGAAACTTTAGCAGGGGTAGTGATTTATAAGGACGGGGTGTTAATGACGATATTATATAGGCTCAAGGGCCAGCAAGGACTACTATTGATTATATAAACACTGTTGTTTAAGATTTTAAAAAAAAGAGGCTATTTTAAAATAACAAATATTTTATAGAATTTATATTCAAGCATAAATTTAGGAATTAAAATCAATGAGTTTACTATGAATCTTGAATTTGTTTTGTTAAATTCAAAACCACCACACCCCTATTTTTTAGCTATCTAATTAAGGGATCCATATGTGTCCCCTTTATTTTTAAATAAAAGATATATATTTAAAGACAGTTAGGCCTCTTTTAGGCATATTTTTGTTTAATAAAAAATATTAAATTAGGGTTTATAATTTTTATAGATGAAAATAAAATAGAAGAATCTAATTTAACTAAACAATTTTTGTTTAGTTAAAATGATATAGGGCTTTGCAAAGTAGATATAATTAAAGAAAATCTAAAATCGCTAAATAAAACTATTTAAACTAAGCCCCATAATGAAAAAGTTTTAGTAAAAATATTAAAGAATATTTTTACTAAAATAAAAATTAAACCAGCATTAATAATACTTACATTAGATGATTAGCTACTTTTTTTAATTAATAAATTTTGCATTTAAAGTTCTATTCCACTTATAAATATTGACTATATCAATAATTTTTCAAGCATTGGTACATTTTATATTCTAAATATTTCGTTTTGTCGCTAATTTGTTGACATAGGAATTATAAAAAGGCCATCATCTTTTAAATTAAAAAGTAAAATAATACTAATAAATAAAGACCATCAAGCCCCGTCTTTTTTTTACTAATAATACAATTGCATTGATTATGGTTGTTATTGATATTATTTTTTACTTTGACAATGAATATGAAAAAATTCTTTATTCTAAATAAAGAAATTGGTATTGGTAATTGCAATTTATTATTTTATTTATATTTTTTAAAAAATATAAATAAAATATAATAAAGATTTATGGTAGAAAGCAAACATCAAAAATATTATTTTTATTCATTATTTTTGTCAGAACTTGCAAGGACTTTGCCACATGCTGTATTAACTATTATTTTAATAAATAAAGGGTTATCACTAAAAGATATTGCTATGGTACAAATTTGTTATATGGTAGCAATTATTATTTTTGAATTTCCATCAGGTGTAATATCAGATATTTTTGATAGAAAAATTGTTTACTTGGTGTCAATTTTTCTATTAATGACTTCTTATTTTATTGTTTTTAAAACCTCTTCATTCGTGTTTATTTGTGTTTCATGGTTTATATATGGGATGTCAGCTGCTATTAGCACTGGCACGATTGACATTAGCTTTACTAAAATATATCAAAATAACTCAAAAAAGCTAAAAGCTTTTATATCATTTGTAAAAATAATCCTAAGTATTGGTGCTATTTTAGGTGGATACATTGGAAGTGTATTATATTTGTATATTGATATAAAAATTTATCTAATTTCATTATTAATATATTTGGTAGCGTCTTTAATTACAATTTTTTTTATACCAAATGATAAAAATCTAGATTATAATCATGGTAAAGAAGATTTAAGTTTATATCTTATAAAGTTTAAAAGAATTGTAATAACATTATTGAAATCTAAAGAACTTTTAGAATTATTTATTTTGATTGGCTCTATTCAATTTTTTTATCAACCTTTTTATTTATACTGGCAAGCAATTTTTATTGACAAAACCATATCTGTTAGTATATTTGGAATTATCTATGTGCTATTTCGTTTATCAGATATTATAGGAGCATGGGCATTTAGAAAAATTAAACATTTAAAATATGATATTTATATTATTTTAACCATAATATCTTTATTGTCAGTTCTAATAAAAATAGTTTCACATATTTACATATTTATTGCTGTAATCACATTTTTAGTAATTTTAATTGCTATTTATTCTAATAATTTAGAATATTTTTTAAGAAAAAATATAGATTCAAAAGTTTTAGGGACTATAACTTCTATTAATAGCATAATATCTCGTATATTTTCATTTTTAACATTAGCTATATGTTCGGTTTTAACTAATTTTATAAGTGCTATAAATACATTTGTTTTATTAATATTGATTTTTTGTACATTATCTATTATTGTGGTGTATAAATTTAGAAATAATAGAAGAAGCTAGAAAATAGAATACTATTAACATATTTTTTAAATAAAAGATATTAGAAGGCTTTATAACTTATCTATTTTGGGTTAAATCTTTTTTAAAGATCGAATTATAGTTTGCTTAATATTAAACAGTATATCTTTTATCATTTATCTCTATGAATGATAAAAGATTCTTTATTTAAAGAGGGCAAAAGAATATATAGCGTGTCTAAAAAGTATAAAATTAAAAGATAAAATTAAAATCAATTTAAATAGCAAAAATCAAATGTTCACACATTTTTAGACTATTAAATTTATAATACACTTAAAACTAAAGTTTAATAAAAAATAACAAATGATTTTTCATCCAAATTTCACAGGGATTATAAGTGTAGATAAATTTGTTAAATAGATTTATTTTGATTCTGAATATGCTTTTTATGATATCTGTAAAAACTTTTTCAGTAGAAATAATACAAGAATTTCTAAGCCAAAATTAATATCAATAGTGATCCCTACTTAAATAGATAAAATATTTTTCCACAAAAGCTTAAATATACATTTTTAAATTGTTAATAAATTTTAAAAGCGAAACATTAAAGTTTATATTTTGACACTATAAACTCTTCCAGATTTTCTGCTTTTGTAGCTTGTTCTTCAGATTCATTGTAAAGGTCATTTAAATAAGATTTAAGCTTATTAATATCTGTTTTTAGATTTTTATAATCTCTTACAAGTTGCATTACCCCGCTTGCGACTTTTTCTTTTGCAGACAATATTGCTTCAAATGAATTTTTAAGCGTTTCTAAATCCGACAGATCTGGTTTGTCCAGATTGTCTTTTTGGGATATAAGCTATCGGTTGTTATATCAAGAGCTGTCCCAATAGAGCTAAAGAAATTAAACATATCTACTACTGGCACCAGTTTATTTTCATTTGTAACAATATTTGAGAATTCCTTTAATTCATGAAGACTCAGCGTGCTTAAAATAGTATAAGTATGTCTTCTAAATCTTATAGATCTTTCGGTGTTGGCAGATACATCTTCAGTCCCCGGCCCCCAATTCGATCCTTTGAAAGCCTGTACCCCGTATTGATCTTCGGGTTCTTCTTTCATTCTTTTTTTATACTTTTCTTTATGCTTATTAGCTGTTTCTATTGAATTTTTTAAATCATTAAGTAGTTTATTTTTTAGTTGTTGTTTTTTCTTTAGTTCTTTTTCTGTTTTAGGCTTTAATTCTTTTTGCTTAGAGTCTTCAGTTTTGGGCTTTGATTTTTCGGTAGGCGGGTATTTAATGCCTTTTTGATCAGTATTAAAATCTGTACTGCAAGCTAAAAATAGAAAAACAAATATAGTTGCAATTATATGGCATTTCATTAATACTCTCCTTTATATCATTCCATATTTATTTATACTTATTATAATTAAACATTTAATTTGATTAAATATTAGCTATTTAGTTAATAAAATTAAATTTTTTATTACAATTTAAACTTTTTTAAAATTTATTTTATATATCCTTGATTAATTTTTATAAATTAATATACTAATTTAGTAATACTGGTTCAACAATTTGGACATACTTGCTTATTTTAATAAAACAAGGCCCACTGTTCTTTAGATTCTTAAGACATTTTTCATTTTTTCTAAAAGCCCCCCAGTTTATTTAAATTTTCGATTTTAATTTTGACAGTTTTCAGAATGCTTTCGGGCCGATCAACATCATTTATTTAAATTTATCTCTTAATGTCGATTTAACCTTTCTGAAATTAATAGTAAAGTTTTCTATTATAAGTAAATCTCTTATTATGTTTGTTTTAATATTAAAATAATTGTTTTTGCAATTTTTACTTCTTAAAGGTTCAATTGTTTGCTATTTATTGATTAATTTCAATTATAATTTATTTTTCTGTTTGTGTAATTAAATTTCTGCACGTTTAATTAAAGCAATATTAATGGTAAATAATAAACTTTTATTAGACTTTTATATTTAAAGGTTTAATTTACTTAAACCCCCATATTAATTCGGCAGTGATAATATGGTTTTTTTCAGATTTCTAACCTCTTTATTTTTTTCATTAAACTGATCGTATATCGTATCGAAATAGGTTCCTGATTTAGAATCATCTGGTTTTATAGAATTTTCATTGTTTTGATGATCTAATAAGACCCTTTTTATGATTGTTGAAAAAAAATTCCTTATAGAGAACAGCTGTTCAAGGGAATTTTTGATCTTTTCCAAATCTAAAGAGCTTGCTTTATTTAAGGTCTCATTTTTTGAGTCTAGGTGATTAATTACCTGCTCTATGTTTAGCTCTAGAATTGCTATGCTATTTAATACTTTTCCGGGTGATTTTAGTGTTGGTTTATGAAATATTGTTACAAATTTATTAAATTCATCATCTGTTAAAAAACTATTTATAAAATCGAAAGCTCTTTTATCTATCTCGAAAACTTTCTTATTGTTTGTATCATCTACGGGGTTTTGATCTACTGGTTTAGCTTGTAGCAATTTTCGTTTTTCGATGATTTCTTTGGTTGTTGCTATTAAATTTTTTATTTCATTAATATATTCGTTTTTTGTTTTATCAACATGTTTTTTTATTTTCGCTTCAGCTTCATGGTTAGCGGTGCAGCTATTTAAAAGTAAAAAAACACACATGCATAAAATTATGTTGTTTTTCATAAAAATATTCTCCTCAATTAGTATAGATTAATTGTATTATTATATTAGAGAACATACAACACAATAAGATTGACAGAATAATAAGATATTTTTATTAGATTAAATAAGTAATTTTTGACAATAAAAGTGCATTGTTATAGTCTTTTTAATATTTTCTAAGTTTTAATATTTTTTTAAAGTCTTTTAAAAACCCTATCTAAAAACAAGATCCCATTTTTATTGCTAGGATTAAATTTATATTATTTTGATTTATTTATACTAATAAACGTTAACACTGTTTATCTTCTTTTTATGATGAGCTTCTCAAGAAAATCTTCAAATTTATAAAGTCTTTGTTTATATTTTATATAAAATTTCCATTAATTAAATTTTATTATTTATATCACTACAGTAGTTTTTTGTAACTAATTTTTATAGCTTTGATATTTTATTTAGTATCTTTTTTTAAACGATAGTTGGAATCCGCTTATTCCAATATCAAAATTGGGTTCAAAACCCGCAATATCAATGCCGAGTCTTTTTTTAAGATTTGCATTGTGTTTATTTGCAAATGTAAATGGAATAATAAGTGAGGCTATGTGGGATGCTATAATCGTGCCTACTCCTATCGTTGTTATTATATGCCCAGTTGTTGCTCTTGTTTCATCATCTGTATGGCCAAGAATATTTCCAGCTATGCAAAGTATTCCTCCTAATAACTGAGATCCAAGCACTGCGCCACCACCAATATAATCTCCTTGGACAAAGGATCCTATTCCTAAAGTTAAAAATAAATTCAAAAGGAATGGTGCTAGTATAGTTGCTTTTTCGCTTTTATATTTCATAATGGTTTCAATACTTCCAACACTTTTTTCAAGCTTATCTTGTGTTGCAAAGATTTGTATTGTTAAGCTAAAAATTAATATCAATGTTAAAATTTTTTTCATATTGATATTACCTCCCAATAAATTTTAATAATTAAATATTAATGCAATTTATCAAAAACCCCCAAAGAATACTTAAACTATAATTTCTATGAAATTTGGGTTAAGATGAGTTTGTTAATAAATAGGTTTATTTTGATTTTAAATATACTTTTTGATGATATCAATAGAGATCCTCTATTAGAGATAAGGCAATAACTTCTATACCAAAGATAAAGTTTTCATTAATACCTCTCCAAATAAATAAAATATTTTTTATAAGTCTTGAAGATACTGTTTTTAGATTATTTATAAATTCGCAAGATTTTAATATTGGGCTGTACATATATTGAGTATGAGATATTAAAAATATAACTCTAAAATTAAGCGACACTATTGTGGATTTGTAGCGGTTGTATCACTTTGTATGATAGAGATATAAATGCAACTCTAAATCCTAAGGCGTATTCTTATAAAGAAATAAAAACTAAGGCAAGAATTGTCTGAAATAAAGCCTGTGTGATTATTCTCTGATGGGCGACCGTTCTTGTAGAGCTGAAAAGCTAGCGCGGAATAAATAAAGAAGCTATTTATAATCTTTTTTTTAGAAATAGTATTTAACAACTTTAGACCTATCTTTTAGGAAAAGATAGGTCTTTATATTATGACAATTTCAATATATAAATTAAAGGTCCTCTATTGAGCATATGGTATTTTTTAGCTTTAGTGCTTCTTCGGGTTTTTTTGTCATTTGATTGAAAAGTGTGTCTGCATAAGACTTAAGTTCATTTTTATCTGTTTGTATACGATTTGTATTATTTTGATAGTCTAATAAGAGCTTGTGCATCATTTCTGAGGCGATTTTTTTTATCTCTAAAAAATTTTCCAAAGAATCTTTAAGCTTTTTTAAAACTGAAGTCTCTAATTTTTCCAAATTGTCTTTTTTGGGATACAAACAATTAACTATCTTTTCAAAATTACCCCCAAGTGAGTTAAGGGTATTAAATATGCCCTGTGTTTGTCCTGATGCCATTACAATTTCTGAAAAATTCTTTAAGGAAGCGTCATTAATAGTATTTAAGATGCTATAAGCTCGTTTTCTATAGGCTTTAGATCTTTCGGTATTTGCGGACAATTGTTCATTTGTTCCATCTAGCCAGAACAAATCTTTGAAAGCCAGTATTCCGTATTGGCTTGAGGATTCTTCTTTTAACTTTTGTGTATATTTATCATTATCTTTTTTAGCTGTTTCTATTAAATTTCTTAAATCATTAAGCAGCGTGTTTTCTGTTTTTTTATTAATGCCTTCTTCTTTTGCTTCTTTTTCTTCTTTGTAGTTTGCTTCTTGATTTGGGACTTCTTCTTGATTTAAGCTTGTTTCTGTTTTAGGTTTTAATTCTATTTTATTAGATGCAACTGGATAACAAGCATTTAAAAATAGAAAAACAAATATATGCACAATTATATAGTGTTTCATAAATACTCTCCTTGAATATGATTTAATCTTTCTTTATTATAACTATATTGTTAAAATAATTAAATAACCAGTATTTTATTAATAAGATTAATAAAATACTGGTTATATCAAAACTAAAAGAATTGGTAAAAATAATTAATGAAATACATCTTGCAACTGAGCATTTCTTTCTTTTTTTTAAATCGCTTGACATTTTATATTTTTTGTTATTGGCCTCTGCTAATAGTATTTTTCTTTTGTCTATCCCTAGTCCTTATTTATGTACGATCTTTATATAATCACATTAATTTAATCAATTTTTCTGCTGTTTTTGTAGAATTTATAGAAGCTTTTCTTATAAATTTTTTATAATCATCATAATTATTTTCATTAATAACGTTAAGCTTAAAATAATATTAAAATTATTTGATATTGAAAATTTAATTTCTATTGCATGTTTTTAGCGTGGATTTAGATTGTACGAATAAAAAAAGAGAAGAATTAACTTCTCTTTTAAAAAATATTAAGTGTAACTTATTAATTTTTGTTTAAATTAATCAGCTTGATCTAGTAGATAAAGAGGATGGGAGTATTTTTTTTCCATGTGGTTTGCTAGCGCTTCAACATCTGTTTTAATGTTATCAGAATTTTTATTGTAAGCCTCAATAGTTGCGTTTAAAGCTTTTACAAAGTTTTGTTTTATCTTTAAATCGCGTTCTGCGTGTTGTAGTAATTCTTCAGCTTTTTCTTTGCTTAGAGTTTGTAATGTATCTTGTATTTTTTTTAAAATCAAATCTTCTTGTTGAAGTTGAATATCCCTTGATGTTTCTAAAAATTGACCAGCTATTCTTCGGTTATTATCTTCTGTATCAAGTTTTTCAAGAATTTCTTTTAATGTCAATATTTTTTCTTTTTCGTAATTTAGGGATGAGTAAATTATTTTTTTTAATGTCATTTTTGTATTATGCATAAAATAATCATAGTTGTGAAGTTTAAAATTCTCTAGAAAATCATATTGAGCATCACTACTAATTTTTTCTATTTGTGTATCTTTTTCCTTTTTTTGAGCTTCCAGGTCCTTACCAATTTTTTCTAATTTTGAGATTGCAGTTTCTTCTTGAGGATTTTGATTTGAAGATTTTGAATTTTGAGATTCATTTTCAAGATTTTGGTTATTTTCTGCTGAATTTTCTGAATTGGTGTGACTGTTTGTTTTTTTTAGATTTCTAGAATGGTTGCTTCGCTTTGTTTTTTTTAGGTTTTTAGAGGTGATAGGATTTTTTAGCTTGTTTGGATTAACATTGCCAAAAGGTGCACATGATATGCAAATTAAAGTTAATATTGCTGTAATAACGTTAAGCTTAATAGTATTTAATTTAAAGTTTTTCAAAATATTCTCCTTATAAATTTGAATTAATATTTATTAATTTTAGTTCAAATTTATAATATTACAATTTGATATTATTATCAAATTGTAATATTAAACTTATTTGATATTGAAAATTTAATTTCTATTGCATGTTTTTAGCGTGGATTTAGATTGTACGAATAAAAAAAGAGAAGAATTAACTTCTCTTTTAAAAAATATTAAGTGTAACTTATTAATTTTTGTTTAAATTAATCAGCTTGATCTAGTAGATAAAGAGGATGGGAGTATTTTTTTTCCATGTGGTTTGCTAGCGCTTTATTATCTATTTTAATGTTATCAGAATTTTTATTGTAAGCCTCAATAGTTGCGTTTAAAGCTTTTACAAAGTTTTGTTTTATCTTTAAATCGCGTTCTGCGTGTTGTAGTAATTCTTCAGCTTTTTCTTTGCTTAGAGTTTGTAATGTATCTTGTATTTTTTTTAAAATCAAATCTTCTTGTTGAAGTTGAATATCCCTTGATGTTTCTAAAAATTGACCAGCTATTCTTCGGTTATTATCTTCTGTATCAAGTTTTTCAAGAATTTCTTTTAATGTCAATATTTTTTCTTTTTCGTAATTTAGGGATGAGTAAATTATTTTTTTTAATGTCATTTTTGTATTATGCATAAAATAATCATAGTTGTGAAGTTTAAAATTCTCTAGAAAATCATATTGAGCATCACTACTAATTTTTTCTATTTGTGTATCTTTTTCCTTTTTTTGAGCTTCCAGGTCCTTACCAATTTTTTCTAATTTTGAGATTGCAGTTTCTTCTTGAGGATTTTGATTTGAAGATTTTGAATTTTGAGATTCATTTTCAAGATTTTGGTTATTTTCTGCTGAATTTTCTGAATTGGTGTGACTGTTTGTTTTTTTTAGATTTCTAGAATGGTTGCTTCGCTTTGGTTTTTTTAGGTTTTTAGAGGTGATAGGATTTTTTAGCTTGTTTGGATTAACATTGCCAAAAGGTGCACATGATATGCAAATTAAAGTTAATATTGCTGTAATAACGTTAAGCTTAATAGTATTTAATTTAAAGTTTTTCAAAATATTCTCCTTATAAATTTGAATTAATATTTATTAATTTTAGTTCAAATTTATAATATTACAATTTGATAATAATATCAAATTGTAATATTAAACTTATTTGATATTGAAAATTTAATTTCTATTGCATGTTTTTAGCGTGGATTTAGATTGTACAAATAAAAAAAGAGAAGAATTAACTTCTCTTTTTAAAATATAAAGTGCAGCATATTATTTTTTTATTTAGATTAATCAGCTTGGTTTAGTAGATAAAGAGGATGGGAATATTTATCCTTTATGTGTTTTGCTAGCGCTTTATTATCTATTTTAATGTTATCAACATTTTTATTGTAAGCGTCAATGGTTGCGTTTAAACTTTTAGCAAAGTTTTGTTTTTTCTTTAAATCAAGTTTTACACCTTGTAGCAACTTTTCGGCTTCTTTTTCACTTAGAGTTTGTAATGTATCTTGTATTTTTTTTAAATACGTGTCTTCTAGATGAAGTTGAATATCCCTTGATGTTTCTAAAAATTGACCAGCTATTCTTCGGTTATTATCTTCTGTATCAAGTTTTTCAAGAATTTCTTTTAATACCAATATTTTTTTTGTATCGTAATTTAGGGATGGGTAAATTATTCTTTTTAATTTCATTTTAGCATGAAACATAAAAACATCATCTTGTTTAAGTTTAAAAGTCTCTAGAAAATCATATTTAGCATTATCAATTTTAGACATTTTAGTTATTCCTGTATCTTCTTTCTTTTTTTGAGCTTCCAGGTCTTTACCAATGTTTTTTAATTTTGAGATTGTGGTTTCTTCTTGAGAATTTTGATTTGAAGATTTTGAATTTTGAGATTCATTTTCAAGATTTTGGTTATTTTCTGATGGATTTTTTGTTGAATTTCCTGTTAAATTTTCTGAATTGGTGTGATTGCTTGTGTTTTTTAGATTTCTAGAATTGTTGCTTCGTTTTGTTTTTTTTAGACTTTTAGAAGTGGTAGGATTTTTTGGTTCGTTTGGGTTAACATTGCCAAAAGGTGCACATGATATGCAAATTGAAGTTAATATTGCTGTAATAACGTTAAGTTTAATAATATTTAATTTAAAGTTTTTCAAAATATTCTCCTTATAAATTTGAATTAATATTTATTAATTTTAGTTCAAATATATAATATTACAATTTAATATCAATATCAAATAAGTTTAATATTATTTGATATTGAAAATTTAATTTCTATTGATGTTTTTAGCGTGGATTTAGATTGCATGAATTTTAAAAATAAAAGTTAATTCTTCTCTTTTTAAAATATGAAGTGTAACAATTTGTTTGGATTTAATGGGTTTAATCTAAGGATCAAGATGAGGAATTTAGAAATTATAACGAACTAAAAGAACAATTAAAATTAAATTTGAAATCTGATATTAATAATAAAATTCAAGAAATGAAAATTCTACACGAAATTAAGCAAAAATAACTTTATAAATATGACTGTTTTAAAAGTTTTAAGCAGTTTATAAAGTCTTATGTAATTGCCAGAAGTCAAGTGTATATGTATTTGAAAATTTATGAGAAAGTTTTAGAAGGGTTTATTTCTATTGAAAAAGTTAAGGAAATGGGGTTTGTAGCTGCATATAAAAATATACTAAAGAACAACTCGTCATATGTATATAAAGAAAACATGATTGAAGAAAATATAGCAGAAGATGGTGATAGTCAAAATATGTCTATTAAAATTTTAATTAAAGATAAAGAAGTTTATGATTTTTGCAAAAAAGATACTAAAAGAATATCTTTTATTTTAGGGGGGTTCATTAAAGCATTATTGAATTAAGTTGGAGAATTTTTCTTTTTGTATTTTTATTAGCAATATATTTTCCCATAGAGGCTTTTTGTGTCTACTAGAATAGGTAATAAGATTTTGTCTATTATTTTTATAATAATCTTTCTTATCACTTAACATTTTGTTATACAAAAATCTTATACATCCAAATACTTTTGAAAAATATTTTTTTTGATTGGTGTTGGGATATATTCTGCACTTATAAGCTTTATTAGCATTCATTATTTTTTATAATTATAATATCATATTTTAACTTGCGTTACAAATTCATCTCCACCTAAATTTCATAGAAATTATAGGTGGAGTATTCTTTGTTATTTTTAGATAAAAATCTTTCGCATCTATATTATGTACAGATAATAATAAAGCTAAAATTAATATTTTAGTATTTAATAATTCTTGAGAAAAGGTAAAATTGGTATATGTTTACTTGTTATAGAAAAATCTATCTTGGTAGGACTTTAAATGTTTAATAAAATAGTGCTTAGATAAACTTGTATATTTACAACAGATTATTTTTGTAGTAAGGTAGGTAAGGAGCATATATGAGGATTTTGGTTGGCGTTTGTATAATAGCATTGGCTTTATTGGGTTGTTATTTGCCTGATAATCAGGAACAAGCTGTTCAAACTTTTTTTGAGAATTCGGAAAGTAGTGATATGGGTTCCGATGAGATTGTTACTGAAGGCATATTTTCTAGTTTAAAATTATATGCGTCTGAACATCGTTTATTGGTTGAGATAAAAAAGACTTTAATTAGTTTAAAAGATCCTAATTATCGTGGTGTAGTACTCCCAGTGAGTGACTATAATGAGGAGTATTTTAATAAATTCTTTCTAGATTTAGGGTCTGAGCAATCTAAAGACCTGATTAAGTTGTTTATTATGGTAAAAAATGAGCAGAACAATAATAAATTTATGCGTATAGTTCGTTGGCTGTATTCATGTATAGAGGAGTTATATTCTCCAGATATTAAGTATTCTGGCGAAGAGGGGAGCCCTGAGTATTATCGTAATATGCCTAGACCCACTGCTTATCAACAATATTTAAAAGTGAAGAGGTATGATTATAATAGACCAGTTCCTATTTTACCTACATAAAATCTGTGAACTCCTAAATAACCAAAAAGTAAGCATAGTAAAAATACTATAAGTTTATTGTAGTTTTCGGTTTGTTTATTTCTGACCCCGCAAGAAATACAAATCTCAGCATCTTTTTTAAATCTTGCCACAAGAATAGCAATATACTCCGTCAACAGTTTTTGACATAGTTTTACACTCCTTTTTAAAATAAAACATCCTCAATTAAAAGTATTTAAATACTCAGGTAAACTAAACTACTTTTACTTATTTTTTATAAAAATCGATATTTGTTAATATAATTATTTGTATTATATTTTAGTATAAAAAATTTCAAGTGCAACAATTGTAGTTGAACAGCTTTAGTTTTTTATTAAAATGTGCATCCTTTTTGAAATATTGGGTTATTGTACTTAATGTTTTATTTGTC